>JAPLDX010000127.1 GCA_026391215.1 Bacteroidia bacterium | reverse complement strand
CAGTTTGGCCTTTGTATAAAGAACCATCAATTGTACATTTCAGTATATATGTATAGTACATCTTAAAAAAATTAAAGCCCCCGTATAGAGAGCTTTATGTTTGGTACCCGGAGCGGGACTTCCCGCCCGAACGACCGAAGTCATTCGGTCGGGCGGGGAACCCGCACAGATAATTTTTATAGATTTAGTTTTTTAATGAACTTTCTTCCAGCCGCTGATTTAAAATATTTTTCTCTGCTAATTGCTTCCACTCGTGTGTTAAATTCCTCATAATAGACAATTTTCCATGGACCTTTTCTTGATGTATAATCAGACTTACCTGAATTGTGCTGTTTAAGGCGGATTTCAAGGTTGTCAGTTTGGCCTTTGTATAAAGAACCATCAATTGTACATTTCAGTATATATGTATAGTACATCTTAAAAAAATTAAAGCCCCCGTATAGAGAGCTTTATGTTTGGTACCCGGAGCGGGACTTGAACCCGCACAACCGCAATGGTCACAGGATTTTAAGTCCTGCGTGTCTACCATTCCACCATCCGGGCAATCTATAAAGATCCAATAACACTTTTATTCCTGCCTCTTCCAAGTAACCAGAACATCGCAAGGGATGGTGGAATGTCCACCCCGCAGTCTGGCTGCTTCGCTAAAAACACCCACCGAGTGTTTTCTTTACGCTCGCCCCTACCATCTGGGCAATCTATAAAGATCCAATAACACTTTTATTCCTGCCTCTTCCAAGTAACCAGAACATCGCAAAGGATGGTGGAATGTCCACCCCTGCAATCTGGCTGCTTCGCTAAAAACACCCACCGGGTGTTTTCTTTACGCTCGCCCCTACCATCCGGGCCATCTGTATCGCGCAATCATGCAACCGTACCATCGTACCATCATACCATCTTACCATCATACCATCATACCATCGTACCTTCAGTTAGCTGTGCAAAATTAAAACAAATAATCCTTAATCAAAAGAGCTACTTCACCAGGATCGGTTTTCCTAGTCCCGCTTTCTCAAGCTCCTTAAGCTGGGTTTTGGCATCACCGGCAATGACAAAGTACATCTTTGCCGGATCGAGGTATTTTCTTACATACTCGAGCTGCTTTTCAGGAGTCAGGGCTCTGACGTAAGCTTCTTCCTGCTTGATATAATCGGCTGGCAGATTATATGCACTCATGGTACTTATCATGCCAAGAAGCGAGCCAAGTGTCTCGAAACGCCTTGCATTGCTTTTCAGGAGCGTGCTTCTGGTATAATCAATATACTCCTGAGGCATAGTCTCGCGATATTTTTCCATTTCTGTTTTAAAGATCATTACCGATTCCAGCGTGGAATTTGTACGGACTGTGGATGCGGCAATAAATTTACCAGAGTTTTTTAATGCTGATAAATAAGAATTTGCACCATAGGTAAATCCTTTTTCCTCCCTCAGTATCATATTGAACTGGCTGTTGAAGTCTCCTCCAAGTTTTGTATTGGCAACCTGCAGAGGGTAATAGTCCGGATCTGTACGGGCAATTGATGGCGCCCCGATATAAATTGCCGACTGTTTGGCATCAGGAATATCGATAAAATATATTGAGGATTTTTCCGGTGCAACCGGGTTGATAATAACTGGTGCAGGAACATCCTTTACACTCCATTTTTCATTCAGAGAAGCAAGTGCTGCTTCAACTCTTGCCTGTTCAATGTTTCCAGCTACTAGGAACCTTGAATTCTGAGGCGTCAGATATTTACCATAATAGCCTTTCAGGTCATCAGTTGTAATGCCCTCAACTGTCACTTCTGTCCCTGATGATTCTACAGCTAAAATATTGCTCTCCCCGTAAATAAGCTTATTTAATTCAGAATTTGCAAGGTAGGTAGGATTTGCCTTTGATCGCTTTAAGTTGTTGATTGTACGGCTCTTAGCCAGAGCAAATTGTTCCTCATCCCATCTTGGCTCAAGTAAAATCTCTTCTACTAGTGCCAGCGTTTTTTCAAAATTCTTAGCCAGGGTGCTTACCCGAATAGAGATATTTTCAGTTCCTCCATAAACTGAAATATTTGCACCCAGCAGCCTTATTGCATCCTCAAGCTCCTCGGGAGTTTTATTCTTCGTTCCTTCATTCATCGATGCTGCAGTTAAGGATGCAACACCTGCTTTGCTTACTTCATCATAAAGCTGACCGCCATCTATAACGAGTTGATATTCAACAAGAGGAAGCTCATTTTGAACTATTCCCCAGATTTTAATGCCGTTTGGCAATGATGAGGTCCATACCAAAGGAAGCTTTATTTCGGGATCTGGTCCGAGAGCCGGTTGAACAGAACGGTCAAACTTTGTGGGTGTTTTAACTATTTCCTCTTCTGCAACTGCTTCAGCCTTTACCTCAACAGCTTTAGTTACATCCTCTTCGGCAATATTTGCATCAACCGATCCTTCGGCAACAAGATTTGTTTCCCCTTTCGGAACAAAACTGGTTGCGATATAATTCTTACCCTTTATATATTTATTATAAACTGCTTTTACATCATCCATTGTGACAGCTTGCGTCCTGGCAAAATCCTCTTTGTAAAACTCAGGATTGCCTGTTGTCATTTCGTATGAACCCAGGCTGAATGCTTTATTCAGGATGCTGCTGAAATTGTTGTAGAAGTATGTTTCGTTTCTTGCTCTGATCATCTCAAGGTCGGTTTCTGTAAATCCTTCTTTCTCAAACTTATCAAATGCTTCAAAAATTGACTTTTCAACATCTGCGAGAGAAACACCTGAATTTGCATTTATCGATATATTAAATGCTCCTGCCAGCTCCTGAGGGCCATTATATGCACCTGCACTTGAAGTGAGCTTTTTCTCTTTCACGAGAATGGTATAGAGTGGTGTCTTCTTGCCATTGGAAAGAAGCTGTCCCAGGTAATCAAGTGCATAGGCATCCTTTGAGTACTCTTCAACGGTAGGGAAGACCATAGTAAATTGAGGAGTTTTAGCAAGGTTATCTTCATGGAAGAGTTTAACTGTTGAGCTCAGTGTAACAGGCATTGGTTCTCTTTTTTCAATCTCTACACCACGTGGAATCTCACCGAAATATTTGTCTATCAGCTGCTTGACTTCAGGAATGTTGATATCGCCCGATACCACAAGAATTGCATTATTGGGAGTATAGAATTTATGATGAAATGATTTCACATCATCCACGGTAGCATTTGCCAGGTCCTGCATTTCACCGATGGTCAGCCAACTGTACGGATGTCCCTGAGGATAAAGAGTTTTTGCAATCAGCATGCGGTTAAAACCGTAAGGCCGGTTATCATAATTCTGCCGTTTCTCATTCTGTACAATATTCTGTTGATTGATGAATGCATCTTTGGTGACAGTGTTTTCAAGATAACCCATTCTGTCAGATTCGAGCCAGAATACCATTTCAAGGGCATTTTTCGGAACGACCTCAAAATAGCTGGTATTATCCTGATTGGTTCCACCATTTAAGGTACCACCGGCAGACTGTATCATTTTAAAAAGCTGGTCTTCTCCGACATTTTCAGATTTCTGGAACATCATGTGTTCAAATAGATGTGCGAAGCCTGTCCTGCCGGGAACTTCGCGGCTTGAGCCTACATGGAATAGAATTGCCACTGCAGCAATAGGATCTGAATTATCCACATTCAGGATAACAGTCAGTCCATTGGAAAGTGTGTATTTTTCAAAAGGAACTGACAGGGAGGTTTCTGAGTTTTTTTTGCATGAATAAAGAGCTGTGACTGTAATAATGAAAGCGAAAATGAATAGTTTTTTCATATGAGAGGTTTTAAGGTTAAGTGCGATTATCAGACGCAATTTAATAAAAAAATCAAAGCCGTTCTGAGCGAAGTCGAAGAACGGCTTTTTGTTTGAGCGGGAGACGGGACTCGAACCCGCGACCCTAACCTTGGCAAGGTTATGCTCTACCAACTGAGCTACTCCCGCAGATTCACGGGCAAAAATATAATAATTTTTTGAACTTCAATAGTATAATCAGGGAATT
>JAPLDX010000016.1 GCA_026391215.1 Bacteroidia bacterium | reverse complement strand
TGCTCCCTTGCATCCTGATTTCCATGCTGTAAGGTATAGTTCGCTGACCATCTCCTCTTTTGCATCGGCTGGAAGATTGATGGTCACGCTTATTGAATGATCCACCCACTTTTGAATTGCTCCCTGCATTTTTACTTTTGCCACCCAGTCAACATCGTTGGCAGTTGCCTTTGCGTAGGGTGATTTTGCAACTATTAATTCTATCTCCTGATCATTCATCCTTGTTACTTCGTCAGGATCATATCCGTTAAGCCTGAGCCAATCGACGAACTTATGATGGAACACATTGAATTCCTCCCATGAATCACCAACCTCATCCTTGAACGTTACCTTAACATCCAGGTCATTCGGATTAACTTTTCTTCTGCGTTTGTAGAAAATAGAGAAGATGGGTTCAATTCCTGATGTTGTTTGTGTCATGAGGCTTGTAGTACCAGTTGGTGCAATAGTCAGCAGGGCAATATTTCTCCTGCCGAATTTCACCATATTGTTATACATCACAGGGTCAGCCTCTTTCATTCTCAGGATGAAAGGATTGTTTTTCTCGCGTTCAGCGTTAAAAATTGTGAATGGACCTCTTTCCTTTGCCAGGTATGTTGATGATTTATAGGCTTCAAGTGCCAGTGTCTTATGAACTCCGACGGAAAAATCAGTAGCCTCCCCGGTGCCATATCTCAATCCAAGTGCTGCCAGCATATCGCCTTCAGCTGTGATCCCGATACCTGTCCTTCTTCCTTCCAGTGATTTCTTACTGATATTCTTCCAGAGGTTCCTTTCAACCATTTTCAATTCGTCTGGTTCCGGATCTCCATCGATCTTTGCCAGTATGGCATCGATCTTCTCCATTTCCAGGTCAATGATATCATCCATCATCCTCTGAGCCAGGCCTACGTGTTCCTTGTACAGCTCAAAATCAAATTCAGCTTCGGGAGTAAATGGATTTTTTACATAGCTGTAAAGATTTATGGCAAGCAGCCTGCAGCTGTCATAGGGACAAAGTGGTATTTCGCCGCATGGATTTGTGGATACTGTTGCAAAGCCAAGATCTGCATAACAGTCCGGAACGCTTTCCCTTATTATGGTGTCCCAGAAAAGTACACCGGGTTCAGCTGATTTCCATGCATTATGGATTATCTTGGTCCAGAGCTCATTCGCATCAGTATCATTTACGAATTTCGGATTATTTGAGTTTATCGGGTATTGCTGGCGGAAGATTTTCTTCTCTTCCACTGCCTTCATGAATTCATCGGTGATCTTTACTGAAACATTAGCGCCTGTAACTTTGCCGCTTTCCATTTTTGCATCTATGAATTTTCCGGAATCCGGATGCTTTATGGATATTGAAAGCATCAGGGCACCTCTTCTTCCGTCCTGTGCAACTTCACGTGTTGAGTTAGAGTACCTCTCCATAAATGGAACCACCCCTGTCGAAGTAAGGGCGCTGTTTAGCACCGGGGTACCCTTGGGCCGGATGTGCGAAAGATCGTGACCCACGCCTCCGCGGCGTTTCATCAGCTGTACCTGCTCCTGGTCGATCTTCATTATGCCGCCATAAGAATCAGATGAACCGTCATTGCCAATGACAAAGCAATTTGAAAGGGAAGCAATCTGGTATTCATTTCCTATTCCTGTCATTGGACTTCCCTGCGGTATAATATATCTAAAGTCCTTAAGAACGCTGTAGATAAGATCTTCAGGCAAAGGATTCTTATATTTCAGTTCAATTCTGTGTATTTCGCGAGCCAGGCGGTGATGCATGTCGTCGGGCGTTTTTTCATAAAGGTTCCCGAAGGAATCCTTCAGTGCATATTTATTTGCCCAGACTCTTGCTGCAAGCTCATCGCCCTTGAAATACTCAATGCTTGCCTGCACAGCTTCATCGTGAGAATAAACAACTTTTTTATTTCCCTGCTTTGCCGGCTTTATAATTTCCTTCTCTTCAACTTCCGTCTGTACTCCGGTTGTTAGTTGTTCATCTTTTGATTTCTCAGGTGCAATAGCTGGTTCCTGGACAAATAGTTCTCCCATATATGCTTAATAATACTGTTAGTCCTTGATTATAATAGGATTAAACGACCACTGATATTTTTGGTGGGTAGTTGCTAAATTAGACAAGCGTTGATCTCAATGCAAGACAAAATTTTTAAGTTTATTAACAGTATATCCCATAGTTATTAACTATTTTATTATACCTTGATTTTCATAGTGTTACCCAAACGCGGCAGTATAATGTGCTAATTAATAAACAGGTATTATTGTCATATCAGGGATTTGATGCCATTTTATAAAATAAGTAATTATGTATTTTAGGCCGGTACCTTACATTAAATAAAAGAACAAGATATTAAACACTGAACTATATTAATTAATGATGTATTCTAAAAAGATGCATAATATGGCTTTTTGATATGCCGGGTAATTTTTGCATTTTTGCATATTATCATCAGGCTATGAGGTTTAATCCATTCAAAATATTAATAGTTTCATTGCCATTATTACTGGCCATACAGCAATCTTGTAAAAAAATCCCTTTACCGGAAAAAAAAGAAGAGGTTTCTGTTTTTGATGATTGCATCACTCCCGGGAGTAAGACTTCATTTGAGATTGTCACGTTAAATCTGGAAGGATACCCGAAGAAAGGAGAAGAGACTGTTTCAATTGTTCAGGAACTCATCAATAAAGCAGATCCTGATATAATTGCTTTTCAGGAAATAGCCTCCGAAAATGATTTTTCAGCTCTTGTTGATTCTCTTGATGGCTGGGAAAGTATTTTTTATACAATTGACGAATCACCGTGGAATCTTGCATACATCATCAAGTCATCTGAAATAGAAAACGATGATTCAAAAACCAGGTTACTTTTTTCGGATGACTCATATGCTTTTCCCCGCCCTCCTTTTGAGATTTTCATTACCCATAAATCTCTCAAAATAAGTCTGTATCTTATTAATATACATCTTAAATGCTGCGGAGGGACTGTCAATGAAGATAGAAGAAGAGATGCTTCTGAAAAGCTCCAAAGTTATTTAACCTCTCAAAGAATGGATGATCCCGTAATTGTATTAGGCGATTATAACGATGATATAAGCGGAAAAACTTATGAGACAAATGTTTTTTACAATCTGGCATCTTCAGCTTCTGATTATTTATTCACCGATATGGGAATAGCCCTTGGCAGCCCGGGATACTGGTCATATCCTTCATATCCGAGTCATATTGATCATATTCTTATCACTGATGAACTCTTTTCAAATGTTGATACGACGATGGTGTTGATGCCCGACAAATGCTATCCCGGATACAGGTATACCGTATCTGATCATCGACCTGTTGAGATAATACTCAAATAGTGCATCGTTATTCTTACTTTCTTTTATTCTTATCCTTCATATTAGAATAAAAGAGGGCCACATGCTCGATTGCCAGTTAAAGCCCGGGTATAACTGGCAGACATGAAAAAACTCAAATAAAAAAGCCGTCTCAATTATGTTATGAAACGGCCCCTTATACTAAATTAAAATTCTACAATTTAATTGAAGATATAGCGAAGAACAACCTGTAATCTCCAGACCTGCTTATGTTCAGATATGTGGAATAGGTTTCTGTCGGATAAGCGCCGTCAACCTGAACCATCGAGAAACTGGGAACGTTGCTTGCATCACGGCCGGCACGCTGATAAAAAAGAAAGCTGCCTCTCTTTGAGGCAGCCCCTTTTACTATCTCTCACGCAACTTATACTGCGTGCCTTGTTACCAATGGTATAAAGTTTCTTATTACTTACTTAGAACTTACGTGGCTGAAATAAATACTATTCGAAAGCTGCGGTGTTCCGCCATAAGATCCCTTCGGTGCAATAACCGTCAGTTGGTCTCCTACTTTAATGCCTTTGTTAGTTATCAGGTATTTTCTATAGTCGCCTGTTGCACCATAACCCGGATAACAGCCATACACGTAGATTTCACTGGCGCCGTCTTTCAAATAAAGATTACCATATGTAGTACTGGTAATCGATGTAATTACACCGGTTACCATAAAGTATGTATTAGCGTCGTCAGGTTTAGTCAGCACCTCTGCAATAGTGGCCGCAGTTACAGGAATAAAGCTTTCCAGAACTGCACCATTCACCTGTGGAGTTCCACTATATGCGCCACGTGTTCCGACAATCGTAATAATGTCACCAACTTTCAGACCTTTTGTGGCAAAATCAACAATTTTATAAACATATACTTCACCTGAGAAATCTCTGATGTTCAATTTGCCGGTTGTGGCATCGGTAATACTGGTAATAACACCTTTCAAACGATAATATTGTGTAGTGCTGACTGCAGCCGCAATAAACTCGGCAACAGATGCATTTATAATCGCTCCTTTTTGGGTAAGAGTTGTTTGTGCAGAATAGTCTTTAGTCCCGTCAGTGGTATGGAATGTGATTGTGGTTTTGCGGTCTCCGCCTGCATTGGCAGTGGCTTTGAATTTCACAACAGAACTGGTTCCTGCCGATTGGATGGAGGAAATTGACAACCAGGATACGGCATCTTCAGGAATTTCCACCGATACGCCTTGTCCTTTGCAGGTAAGGTATGTAATAAATTCACCACCTTCTAGAGGAAGCGTTGCGTTTGCTACCGAATCAACTTTCACAAGTGATTTAGAAATTTTGATAACTGTTACATTTACCAATTCCACCGTTGTTCCGTAGGTAGTTTTTGGTCCCTGAACAGTTACTCCATCCCCCACTTCAAGTCCTAAACTTAAAAAGTTTTTCGTAGCACCCTTCGCATCAAGAGTACCATAAATATATATGGAACCTGTTGCATCCTTTAAATACCAGTTACCGTAAGTTGTATTGTCTATTAAGGTACAAACCCCGGTTACCTGATAGGTCTTGTCGTTTGGCCCGGCAATTACCTCTGCACAGGTGGCAGATTCAATTTTTGCCAGGCCCTGGATGACGTTTATTCTCTGAGTTTTGCCTCCACATTGAATTTTTACCTCTCCGGTGCGACCATTCAAGGTAGATGAAGCTGAAAACGTAAGCTCTGATTCACCGGCAGTGCCAGAGGTTGAAGAGATAGTCAGCCATTGTATACTGGTCTCTACTGTCCAGCTATCATTAGCTGTTACGGTAATGGATGTAGAACCACCCTCTACCGGGATAGACACGTAAGACGACGATACCTGAATTTCATCAAGCAGCGTCATAGAGACTTCATCGTCACAGCTCACCATTAAGGCAACTGCCGCAATGAATAATGGGAAAAAATATTTCAATTTCATAGTCTGTACTTTTTATTAGTTGAAAATATATTTGATGCCTATTAAAGCATACCAGCACTGACCCAATGAGTAGCTTGGTGTGAATGTTTTGGTATCACCGTTGATTGAAGAGGGTGTGGAGAATGTAGCCACTCCTTCAGCATCCACACCTTCATATTTGAGGATACGAGCTTCCGAACCGATTGCCGGATTCAGATATTTGGCGACACCCCATTCAGAGTTAAACAGGTTCAGCACATTTTTGAGATCGAGGCTAAGTTGCAGCGTATGTTTGTCTTTGCCCGCATTAAAAACAAAATCGTGTTTGTAGCCAAAGTCAATGCGATGAACCCAGGGAGAGTAAACGCTATAGGGCTCTGCATATTCCCCCTGGTGATTTTTCAAATAACTGTTGGCATGAACATAGTCCATAAAGCGGGTTTGGTCGTCTGCCGAAACAAACCGGAATTGATTGCTTTCCACATCAGCGTCGGTGGGAACATAGATTGCATCGTAGTTGTAACCGTCACTGTTGATATCGTTAACCATCATGTATGAGTAGTTTGCTCCACCAAGCCATGCTTCATAGATAAGGCTATAGTGATTACCGCTGTTGTCGTTGGCAGTAAGCGAAGTCACCAGACGATCGGGTGTGTTGTATTGGGAATTGTGCAATCTGATGAAGTTGGGACCTTCCACCGTGGGCACGTATGTAAATGCAGATTCTGCAGCCGATCCGGGCATCCCGGTCACATCTTTGGCAACCGTGTGTGCATAGGCAGCCATCAAATTGAGCCATTTTGCCGGTTGAGCATTGATAGTAATGTTACCTGACCAGCCATAACCGAGGCTTGTGCTTTCCAGCACAAAGGCTTTTGTGTTGGTACGATAACCGGCAGGATAAATCGGACGATTGTCAACACCGTTGAAACGGGAGAAACCACCAACATTTGGAATACTCCAGTCAGAAATAGAAACACCGTTGATTGTTTTGTTGTAAATTCCTTCTACCGTTACAGAGAATGGGAAAGATGTTTTGAATGCATAATCAACAGCAAGTGACGTTTTCCATACTTGCGGCATTTTGAAATTTGGATCTACACCATTAACAGCAGAAGGAACAGTCCCGTCTTCGGGAGAAATCGTTGAAGGATATCCCAATGATATTAACTTATCATAAAGTGCAGCAGTAGTAGCATTTCCGTCAGCATCAGTTACAAGACCGCCGGCAAATTCATCCATTGTGAAACCTTTTTTTGCTGCGTTCGCCGCATTTATCTGTGCCTGATACTGTACCATTCCACCGTTGGTAGGCATATTGGTGAAGAATACAAGCGGTAAATTACCCGAGAAAAGACCGGTACCTCCGCGTACTTTCAGGCTCTTGTCGCCAAATGCGTCCCACACAAAACCTATGCGTGGAGAGAATATGAGATTTGCTGTAGGCCATTCTCCTGTATCGATATTACGA
Organism: Bacteroidia bacterium; assembly: GCA_026391215.1. Lineage (GTDB taxonomy): Bacteria > Bacteroidota > Bacteroidia > Bacteroidales > VadinHA17 > LD21. Next base: position 10,125 of record JAPLDX010000016.1, on the reverse strand, counting down.
CCGGAATAATCAAGGTCATAAATAGCTTGGTTTGTCATCAGATCATTATTATCGAAGAAAAGCCCATCTATACGAAGTCCATAAGAAAGTTTGAAATTTGTATTAACCCTCCAATCATCTTGCCCGTAAACTCCAATTTTGTTTGTTCTTATGCGAGCTGCAGGATTGCTCTCTCCATCATAACCATATGTTAAGTTTACAATTTCAGGTGTTGCTTCGTTTAAGAAGTCGTCAAGACTTGAGTAGCGATAGTATCCTGTACCGTTACGCATATAAGCATTATCTGCCATCTTGTATTCGTAAGCTATTCCAGCTACAATTTTATGATTGCCTAAATAGCGTGTTAGTTCGTCTTTGATATTCAAAACGTTGTTGTGAACAGCATTGTTCCAGGTGAAAAGCTCATACCCCAAAGAGAGATAGGCTTGTCCGTCTTTCAAAATATCGATGAAAGGGAATTCATCGGAAGTAGATCCGCGGACATCGTCAAGTTTTGAGAATGTTGCCAGTAACTGGTTAGATAAGTTATCTGACAATCGGCTGTTTAAGTCAAAAGAGAATGAATGAACAAGATTGTTCATAGAATACATCGAGTTTGCATAAGACATTGAGGCTTGTGACATCCTTGCCTCAGACATACGGGTACCTCCGTCCATAGATGAAGCATTTGGAGAGCTCCAGTAAAGGTTTTTTGTGTAGTTATAACGCAGGGCCAGATGATGTTTGTCTGTTATATTCCAATCCAAACGCGCAAGAAGTTTGTAGTTGTTTTCATCAGCAGGGAAATTTGTAAACGATCCCGTATTATATCCATACCTGCTTTTAACAAAATCAGAAACTGTTTGAAGATCGCTTTCTGTTGTGCGGGAAATATAATTGTCGGCATCGGCGACACCATCCGTTGAAGCTCTCCAACGATTGACAACGGTTGGTGTTTTAGCCATTTCACCGTTTACAAATAAGAACAATTTGTTTTTAACAATAGGTCCGCCAAAAGTAAAACCATAAGATGTATTGCGGTCAACAGCACGCGCACCTGCGATTTGCATACCATTAACAGCATCACCATGCATGTTTTCATTTCTGTGATAAGTATAGGCGCTGCCTTTAAAGGTATTTGTCCCGGATTTTGTAATAGCGTTTACACCACCACCTATAAAGTTAGTCTGACGAACATCATATGGAGCGATTACAACCTGTAATTCTTCGATAGATTCAATAGAAATTGGGTTGCCTCCACCGGGCAGAGCAGAACTCAAACCGAAGTTGTTGTTGAAATTCGCTCCATCCACTGTAAAGTTAGCCGTACGACCATCTGCGCCTACAAAGCTCATACCATTCCCTCCGTAAGGTGAAAGGCGGGTAACATCTATAATACTGCGGCTTACTGTAGGCATATTAGCTAACTGGGTATTTGAGATATTCGTCACTGCACCGGTTTGCGTGGTATTGAATTTTGATGTCGCGTAACCAACCACGGTAACCTCGGTCATTTCGGTCGTGGTTGATGCCATGGTCGAGTTCAGGGTTGTATTTTCTCCAAGCAACAGGGTAATCTCAGTGTAACTCTGGGTTTTGTAGCCAATGAAACTTACATTGACTGAATAAGGACCACCAGGACGCATACCCTGAATGGAATATTGGCCCTGATTATTTGCCAGAGCTCCATACCTGGTACCTGAGGGAACATGAGTTGCAACAATAGTTGCCGCCGGAAGAGGTTCTCCATTGTTGTCAGTCACTTTTCCACTCATTGATGAGGTTGTTACCTGTCCGTATATCCCTGCAGAAACGGCAAGAAACAGCAACATCGTAAATGTGCGTTTTAATTGTTTCATCATAGAATTAGGATTAAGGATTAATAATTGTTTTTAGTTTCTTATCGTAATAACTTGATTATTTGATAATTCCGGAAATGATTCAAAAATAAATCCGGAGCAACAATTTACATCTCTTTAAAGGATGTTTAAGGATTTCAAAAAGATTAGTTTTTAACAAATTATGAGCATAATTTGTTAGTATCTTTTCACACGATTCCCTTCATGATTCTATCGGTGGCACCGGTGTTTTCCCTTACAAATATTCCGGCAGCATCAGCAGTTTTTTTATATAAGCCCTCATCATTCAGCCATTGGTCTATAATACTTTCAAATCCGCGATAATCTCTGAATGTCTGAGCTCCGCCTGCCTTTATCATTTCAAGGGCTTCTCGGAACTTCTTATTTATAGGCCCGAATATAACAGGGATCCCCCAGCATGCAGGTTCAAGAATGTTATGTATCCCTTTACCGAATCCTCCACCTATTTCAGCAATGTGTGCATAGCGGTAAGCTGAAGAGAGCATGCCAATGTTATCAATTATCAACACCCTTGCATCAGCATCTCCATCAGTAAATCCGGAAAACTTTACATATTTTACTTCTAAAAGCTTAACCAGTCTTTCGATATTTCCACTGTCGATCTCATGCGGGGCGAAAACCCATTTCATCCTGTCAGGGAACCTGTTGATATATGTCGTAATTATTTCCTCATCCTTTTCCCAGCTGCTGCCTGCAAGGAAAAGCTTTTCATTCCCCCTGAAGCGTTCCAGCTGTGGAATATCCATGGCACTGCCAGCAACCTGCATAACCCTGTCAAATCTGGTATCTCCGGCAACAGTGACATTTTCAAGACCAATAGTACGCAGCAGTTCAAGAGATTGCTGATCCTGAACAAAAAACCAGCTGAAGTTCTTCAGTATCCTCCTGAAGAAAGATCCGTACCATTTAAAGAAATTCTGGTCCTTGTTAAATATACCCGAGATGAGATACAATGGAATTTTCTTTTTGCCGAGGATGGTAAGGTAGTTATGCCAGAATTCATATTTAACGAATATCACAACGGCAGGATCTATCATCTCTATGAACTTTTCTGCATTGCCCCGAGTATCGGGTGGCAAATAGCATATTATATCAGCCATCTGGTAATTCTTCCTTATCTCATATCCTGATGGAGAAAAAAAAGTAAGTACTATTTTAATATGGGGTTTTTCCTTTTTCAAGGCTTCAATAACCGGTCTCCCCTGCTCAAACTCTCCAAGCGAAGCACAATGTATCCATACATATCTCTCCCCCGAACTGATTTTCTTTTTCAATATTTCAAACCAGTTTTTGCGGCCATTAGTCCACAACCGGACCTTTTGATTAAAAGGCGAAATCAGCCAGGCTAATCCTGTAAGCAGCTCTATGCCAATATTATAAAGTAATCTCATTCTATCTTAAGTGGTCAAATATAATAAAAAGGCGCAAGGGCACAAAGACCCCCCGTTCCGCTAAAGCGGAACACCCCCCTAGTAGGGGGGCTAAACCCTTCCCATATGAAAATTTGATAGTAAATAAAGTTTAAGCCCCCTGCCAGGGGGCAGTCACGCTACGGCGTGACGGGGGTCCTTCCTTTCCCGTTGAGCCGTTGCACCGTTGCACCGTTGCACCTTTTTAAAAATTACTCCTATTTTTGTATGACCTAATCCATTTATCATGGTACGACTTGTTGCTCTCATCATCTCCATTGTCCTGCAGATCATTGCAGCCTCAATTGCCCTTAGTTTCATAAAATTGACAAAATACAGGCTCTCATGGATCCTTATTTCCCTGTCGTTCGCTTTAATGGCAGTCCGGAAAATAATTCAGCTGTTTGAGATTTTCCGAGGAACGCCGTCTTATACATGGCAGATGATTGACGAATGGACAGGGGTTCTAGTATCAATCATGATCATCGCTGGCGTGATCCTTATACGTGAGATCTTCTACTCTCTTAAAAAGGCAGAGATTGACCGTGCCAGGACAGAAAGAAGGGTACTGAATGCAATAATAAATACTGAAGAAAATGAAAGGAGAAGATTTGCCAATGATCTACATGATGGTCTTGGCCCGCTTCTTTCGACTGTAAAAATGTCAATATCATCGCTGAATGACAAGATAAAAGATCCCGTTGGCATTGAAATCCTTAACAATACCAACTATCTCGTGAATGAAGCATTAAGTACTATAAAAGATGTGTCCAACAACCTGAGCCCTCATGTCCTGTCAAATTTCGGCCTTACCAGCGCCATAAGCGCCTTCACCACAAAGATCAGCCAGAACAAGGTAGTTGAGATTGATTTTAAATCAAATATGGAAAACCAGCGCATGGAAAATGATAAGGAGGTCGTTATTTATCGAGCTGTATGCGAGCTCATTAATAATTCCATCCGTCATTCCGGAGCTTCCAGGATAGATATTGAGCTCAATAAACATGAAAAATTTGTTACCTTGCAATACTATGATAATGGTCGTGGTTTCGATACTTCAAACCTGAATAAGGAAGATAATAAAGGCATGGGACTGTCAAATATTGAGACACGCGTTAAATCGGTTGAAGGTGTTTTTATACTTGAAAGCTCCGACGGAAAAGGAACGACAGCATTGATCAAAGTAATTGACGAAGACTCATAATACTGGAGAGTCCATAAATGGAAAAAACACGGATTATAATTGCTGATGATCATCAGCTTTTCAGGAACGGACTAAAGATACTCCTTAATTCCTTCCCGGAATTTGAAGTAACCGGAGAAGCATCCAACGGAGAAGAGTTCCTTACATTAATTAAAACCTGCCCGGCCGATATTGCACTGATGGATATAAATATGCCGGAAATGGATGGAATAGAAGCGACCAGGAAAGGTCTCAAAATATGTCCCGCAATCAGCGTAATAGCATTGTCAATGTATGGAGAGGAAGAATATTATTATAAGATGGTCGATGCGGGAGCAAAAGGATTTTTACTCAAAGACTCCGATATATCTGAAGTTAAAGAAGCCATACTTACAGTAATAAAAGGAGGAAGCTATTTTTCACAGGAGCTGCTTTACCATGTCATACAGAAGATCAAACACCGTGAGCAGGAAAGCAAATCAGCCAATCTGTCAAAAAGAGAGAAGGAAGTGCTTTACAAAATATGCGAAGGCCTTTCAAACCAGGAAATTGCAGATACATTATTCATAAGTAAAAGAACCGTGGATAAGCACAGGGCTAACCTCCTGGGAAAGACAAATTCGAAGAATACTGCGAGCCTTATTCTGTTTGCAATAAGGAATAAACTTATAGAAATATAAAATGACAGATCTCCAGAATCTTGGCCCCACCGGTGAAGATATTGCTGTAAATCACCTTAAAGACTCAGGTTTCAGGATCCTGAAACGGAACTGGAAATCAGGAAAGCTTGAGATTGATATAATTGCGGAAAACAAGGATTATATTGTTTTTGTTGAAGTCAAAACACGTTCTGCTGATTTTAAGGATGATCCAAGGAAAGCCATAAACAGGGAAAAACAGAGATCAATTATATTTGCAGCAGAGAATTATGTCAATCGGAACAAAATTGATAAAGAGAGTCGTTTTGATGTAATCATAATAATAATGAAGGATGATAAACCCGATATTGATCACATAGAGAATGCATTTTACCCTACTTTGAAATAGATAACCTAATACCATTTATATGAAAATCCGTTTGTTATTTGTTGCATTGATTGCTTCTTCACTGGTGCCAGTAAGTGCTCAAAAGAAAGATGCAGCAGCTCCACAGCCAAAAACCGAGGAAGGTTATAAATTCACATATGTCGTGGATTTGAAAGCCACTCCCGTAAAGAACCAGTCTGCGACAGGAACCTGCTGGTGCTTTGCCACAACGTCATTCATTGAGTCCGAATTGCTCAGGATGGGCAGGGAAGAGTATGACCTGTCAGAAATGTACATAGTAAGACAGAATTATATAGACAGGTTAAAAGATAATTACCTGCGAAGGGGAAAAGGAAACCTTGGCCCCGGAAGCCTTTCACACGACTGGATGAGAGTGTTCACGGAATACGGAATTGTCCCTGATGAGATCTATCCCGGATTGAATTACGGATCGACTCTTCATAATCACAGCGAGCTGCAGGAATTTATAAATGCTGTAGCATCTGTTCCTGTGGAACGTAAAAATGAAAGCACTCAATATCATCAAATCGTCAATGCTGTGCTGGATTCGTATCTTGGAGAATATCCTGAATCATTTACATATAAGGATGTTACCTATACCCCGAAATCGTTTGCTGCAAGCCTGAATATCAATCCCGATGATTACATTCAAATAACATCATTCACCCATTTCCCGTTTTACACCCAGGGTATTCTTGAAGTGCCCGATAACTGGTCAATGGCTCAATTCTACAATGTCCCGTTGGATGAGCTGATTGAGATCATGGATTATTCATTCAATAACGGTTATACTGTTAACTGGGATGGAGATGTAAGTGAAAGAGGATTCTCACACACAAACGGATATGCCATTCTGCCTCAGCTCCCGTCAAATGAAAGAGGTCAGATGAGTGACAGGGCCAGGCTGGAAAGAGCACCTGGTCAGGGTCCGGCGACTCCTGTCCTGCCGGTAAATCCTGGTCCCGAGATAAATGTGACACAGGAGCTGCGGCAGGCGGGCTATGAGAGCTTCACAACCACCGATGATCATCTTATGCACCTTACCGGAGTCGCTAAAGACCAGAACGGAACAAAATACTACAAGACTAAAAACTCCTGGGGAACTGACAGGAATGCTTTTGGAGGATATCTGAATATGTCAGAAAGCTATGTCAGGGCAAAGACTCTGTTTATCATGGTCCATAAGAATGGTATTCCACCGGAAATCAAATTAAAACTCGGAATCTAGAATTGTCTTGCACGACCTGCACGACCTGCATGACCTGCATGACCTGCATGACTTGCACGACTTGCACGACTTATTCAATCATCTGGTTACATCCGCGGATATCACTGTTGTCTATTCGGCCAAGCACTTCAAAGCTTCCGCCTTCGTGAAGTTTTCCAAGATCGTCTGTCGCAATAAAGGAGCAGGAGTAAATATTTGCCAGATCAATTATATTTATACCTCCGGTCTTTCCGGGTTCAGTGATTACAGATAACGGATCCTGCGGATCCCTTATAAGTATCTTCATCCATGGTGGAGGGAAATAGATACCGTCCGCTTTTGAATATGCCTGACTTAACAACTCAGTCATACCATATTCAGAATGGACATTCTGTAAATTATAGCTCTTTTTTAATATTGAATGCAGTTCTCCCCTTGTTATCTCATTCCTTCTGCCTTTCATCCCTCCTGTTTCCATGACAATAACTCCCGACAGATCCGGGGCATATTGTTCAGCAAGATCAAGAAGCGCAAAGCTTACTCCTATTAAAAGGACTTTCCTGTTCTTGCTTTTAGCTGTTTTAATATTTATAAGCAACTCGTTAATTTTCTCCTTATAAAAACCGCTGTCAGGCCAGGCGCTCTTTTTTATCAACCCGCCCACCATATAAACAAGTGAAGAGCTCTTCCTTTCAGTGTATGATGGTAAAAGAGCGGCAATGAAGTATTCTGCCGGATCGCCATAAAAGAGCCTGAATGTCCTTGAAAAGCTTTCCTCATATATTAATGGATCAACAATATAATGTTTGCTGACCGGTGAATCTGAAGTGCCGCTGCTTTCAAAAATAATTACAGGCTGCTGGCTGCCGGTAATGATTTTATGCAGCTTAAAGAATCCGGCTGGAAGAAAAGGTATCTCTCTGCAGGAGGCTACAGTAGCGGGATCTATTCCCAGAAGATTAATGAAATTCCGATATACAGGATTGTTATCAGCCTGATATTTAAATATTTCCAGGGCTGTTTTCTGAAAATCATCCTGTTTCTTTATATTGAATATACTATTTATTATTTCAGGTATCATTTACCCGGGAAAGTTAATGATCCATCCGGCTGGTAAACCCATTCAAAGGTGCATTCAGCAAAATCCCGGCTACCCCTCACCTCTGAAACAATGCTTATGATCCTCAGTTTTGCATAGTGTTCAGAGTCTGATCTGTATATCCATATCTGGTTTTGATTCACAGGATTGGCCCACTCTGCCCATGTATTCACAACCGGGGCTGTCAGGTTGCTGAATGCCTGTTCTGCCGACGCCGCATCATCAAATTCAGCAACCATATAAAATGAATTTTTATAGTTTTCTGCCTGGAAGAATACGTTTGTCCCGTCACTGTCAACAGTGATGTCAGGGCCGGGATTTTCAAGAGTTGATACCAATTCAGCCTTTGAGAACAGGAATCCATAACCAAAATAAGCCTGCTTAGTCTGGTCAAATGTCAGGGTATTGTCTATAGTAATTGTTCCTGAAGTCGGAATATCGTTCTTCTTACAGGAGTGACAGATTAATAAGAGTGGTAATAATATATAAACTGCTTTTCTCATTGCATGTACAAAGATAACGGATTTTAATACAGGTTTGTTTTAAGAAAAAGGCTGCATTTTTCAGCAGCCTTAGTTTGTATATGTCGTTGTACCGTTGTGCCTTTGTGCCTTTGCGCCGTTATTTATCTCCCCTGATTGCCGTGATTCCAGGAAGCTTTTTACCTTCCATATATTCGAGCATTGCGCCTCCGCCCGTAGAAACATAGCTTACTTTATCGGCCAGGTTATTTTTATTGATCGCTGCAACGGAGTCGCCTCCTCCGATTAAACTGAAGGCACCTTTAGCTGTTGCACCAGCAATGGCTTCAGCAATGGCTGTTGTTCCTTTTGAAAATTTCTCCATCTCGAATACACCCATAGGGCCGTTCCAGAGAATGGTCTTCGAATTCTCTATTACAGCTGAAAATTCCTTAATTGTTTTATCAGCAATATCAAGTCCCAGCCATCCATCCGGTACAGAATCGACTGTGGTAATATTTGTATTAGCTTCATTTTCAAATTTATCCGCATTAAGGCTGTCAACCGGCAGATACAGATTGACTTTCTTTTCCTTGGCTTTTTCGATGATCTTCAATGCCAGGTCAAGCTTATCCTCCTCGCATAATGATTTCCCGATTTTCCCGCCTTTTGCTTTAATAAAGGTATAGGTCATGCCTCCTCCTATTATGAGGTTATCTACCCTGTTAAGCAGGTTTTCAATAAGCATTATTTTATCAGATACCTTTGCGCCTCCCATGATTGCTGTGAACGGATGCTGGGCATTATTGAGCACTTTATCCATTGCAGCAAGCTCGCTGTTTATAAGAAAGCCAAACATCCTTTTATCCTCAGGATAATAATCTGCAATAACAGCAGTGGTCCCGTGAGCCCTGTGCGCTGTTCCGAAAGCATCATTCACATATATTTCAGCATAACCGGAGAGTTTCTTTGCGAGCTCTTTCTGCTTTATCTTCATCTCTGCCTTCGCAGCCTTCTTTTCCTCATCAGTCGCTGTTTCCGGAAGAATGGGTTTCCCTTCTTCTTCAGGATAGAACCTGACATTTTCAAGCAATAAAATTTCTCCGGGTTTCAGCCCTGCCGACATTTTAACAGCTGATTCTCCAAGGCAATCGTCGGCAAAAAGGACTTTCCTGCCAAGATGTTTTTCAAGTACAGGAAGCACCGGCTTAAGTGAATATTTTTCCATCCTGCCCTCCGGTCTACCCAGATGTGACATCAGGATTACACATCCTCCGTCATTTATTATTTTATTTATTGTCGGCAAAGCGCCCCTGATGCGGGTGTCATCCGTTACAACAAATGTCTTTTTGTCAAGAGGCACATTGAAATCAACCCTTACAATGGCTTTTATACCTTTGAAATTGAAGTCCTGAATCATTTTCATATATCACATGGTTTAATTTGGTTACTAATTAAGTGTACAAACCTACAGAATTTTTAAATACAAATGAAACCCCTCCGGGGTTTATAATAGATTAGAGTATATTGTGTTAGCAATTATGGAATTCCTCCGGAATTTAAATTTCTTTTTGGCCTTCATGAACCGCGGAGCGGTTCCATCATTGCTAATCAGCAAACTCTCATTATGAGTCATGAACCGCGGAGCGGTTCCATCATTGCTAATCAGCAAACTCTCATTATGAGTTATGAACCGCGGAGCGGTTCCATCATTGCTAATCAGTAAACTCTCATTATGAGTCATGAACCGCGGAGCGGTTCCATCATTGCTAATCAGCAAACTCTCATTATGAGTCATGAACCGCGGAGCGGTTCCATCATTGCTAATCAGCAAACTCTCATTATGAGTCATGAACCGCG
>JAPLDX010000121.1 GCA_026391215.1 Bacteroidia bacterium | reverse complement strand
TTCACTCGACCTTGATCCGAATGCACAGGAAGTATTTAACCAGAAGCTGGTGGCTAAATACAACGAGATAAAGGAAAAGGAGGTCCGTTATGAGGAGTTTCAGTGTGAAGATGCAGATTATCTTTTTGTTGCATATGGCACTAGCGCTCGTGTCTGCCAGAAATCAGTCCAGCTGGCACGTGAACAGGGAATAAAAGCCGGACTTTTAAGACCCATAACACTCTTCCCGTTCCCTTCAAAACGTTTAAGGGAACTGGCCGACAGGGTGAAACTGATGTTGTCAGTCGAAATGAGTGCTGGCCAAATGGTTGAGGATGTGCTTCTTTCTGTAAACGGGAAAGTACCTGTTTATCATTTTGGAAGGATGGGAGGGATCGTAACAGCACCCGATGAGGTTGTGGAAAATTTGAAATCAAAAATTATAGGAGGTTAAGATATGGCTGAAGCTACAGGAATAAAAGAAATAATTAAGCCCGAAAACCTGGTTTATAAAAGAACAAGGCTCATGACCGAGAATGTACTATCCTATTGTCCGGGTTGTGGTCATGGAACTGCTCATCGTATTTTAGCAGAAATTATCGAGGAGGAGGGACTTCAGTCCGAGACCATCGGCATATGCCCTGTCGGTTGTGCGGTTCTTCTATACAATTTTATAGATATTGACTGGCAGGAGGCCGCTCATGGCAGGGCTCCTGCACTAGCAACAGCAGTCAAGAGGCTGCTCCCGGAGAAGTTTGTTTTTACCTACCAGGGTGATGGTGATCTTGCTGCTATCGGTACCGCAGAAACCATTCACTCCTGCAACAGGGGCGAGAACATTCTTATTATCTTTATAAATAACGGGATCTACGGAATGACAGGGGGCCAGATGGCTCCGACAACTCTTCCCGGAATGAAGTCATCAACATCGCCGTATGGAAGAGACGTCAAGACAATGGGGAATCCGCTGAAAATGACAGATATAGTTGCTACTTTACCAGGGACATATTATGTAACCAGGCAAAGTGTTCATACTCCCGCCAACGTGAAGAAAACCAAAAAAGCCATGAAAAAGGCTGTTCAGTATCAGAAACTGAATAAAGGTACATGCTTCATCGAAATTGTTTCAAACTGCCCTTCAAACTGGAAAATGACTCCGGTTCAGTCTAATAAGTGGCTGGAGGAGAACATGCTTCCTTTCTATCCGCTCGGTGACCTTAAGACTCCCGAAGAACAATCTGCCAAATGAACAATGAAATTCTGAATAATTATGACTGAAGAAATATTAATAGCCGGATTCGGGGGACAGGGTGTTCTGTCGATGGGCAAAATTATGGCATATTCCGGGATCATGCAGGATATGGAAGTGAGCTGGATGCCGTCGTACGGGCCGGAAATGCGTGGCGGTACAGCAAATGTAATAGTGATAATAAGCAGCGACAGGATCAGCTCTCCGATTGTGAGGCATTTTGATACGGCAATTATCCTCAACCAGCAGTCGCTTGATAAATTCGAGAACGACATAAAGCCGGGAGGGATACTTATCTATGACAGTAATGGAATAACCCGGAATCCTGAAAGAAAGGATATCACAATTTACCGTGTTGATGCTGCCGAGGAGGCAGGGAAAATGGGCAATCCGAAGATCTTCAATATGATAGTCCTGGGGGGATTCCTCAAGGTGAAGCCTATCATTAAAATGGAAAATGTTATAAAAGGGTTGAAGAAGTCCCTGCCCGAGAGATATCATGACCTTATCCCGATAAATGAGAAGGCTCTTCAGCGGGGACTGGAGATTATTAAGAAAGTCTGACCCTCGACCCCCCAACCCCCCCTGAAGGGGGGCAATAAACCTTATAATGACTTAATAAATAGGTAATTGAGTTTTAAACCTCCTTTAGGGGGTAGGTCATCCTTCAGCATGACATGGGGGTCACTTATAGAAATGCATCTCCTCAATATACTTCCATACAGGGGCAGGCATGAAGTATGACATATTCTTGCCCTTTTTTATGCCATTCCGGATAAAAGTACCTGATATATCCATCATTGGTGCCTTGACAAAACAGATATCTGCTGCAGAAAGGATCCGTTCCAGCATAAGTTCTGACGGCTTTTTTGAATCAGGTCTGGGATAAACCAGTATCGGACATTTCTGTACCAGTTCCAGACCGTTTTTCCATTTATGGAGAGTGTTGAGGTTGTCTTCGCCCATCACCAGGGAAAAACGGTGATAGGGATATTTCTCTTCCAGATATGCAAGAGTATCAATAGTATAGGAGGGAACCGGCATTTTGAATTCTATATCCAAAGCTTTCAACCTGTCATTATTGCCAATAGCCAGGTTTGTCATATGAAGACGCTGATAGTCATCAAGCAGAGTATCTTTCTTCTTCAGTGGGTTGTGAGGACTGACAACAAACCATATCTCATCAAGCCCCGTAAACTCAAGCATGTATCCGGCAATAGCAATATGCCCGATATGTATCGGGTTGAAGGACCCAAAGTATAGACCTGCTTTTAGCATTATTAAGTCTCTCTTCTTATAAAGCCGCTCATTAGCTCATATATCTCTTCTTCAGCCTCTTCAAGGTTGTCATTTAGGACAATATTATCAAACTCGTCGGCAAGTTTCATTTCCTCTTCTGCTTTTGCCAATCTCATCCTAATCTTGCCGGGATCATCAGTTCCCCTGAGCAGAAGTCTTTTTTCAAGTTCCCTGACTGATGGAGGCATGATAAAAATGGAAATTGCCTCGTGTTTGAAAATATTTTTAAGATTTATACCGCCTTTTACATCCACATCAAAGAGGACATGATTGCCGTGCGACCAAATCCTGTCTATTTCGCTTTTTAGTGTGCCATAGAACTGATCCTTATACACCTCTTCCCACTCTATAAAAGCACCGTCTTTTATTCTTCTTTTGAAATCTTCAATAGTCAGAAAGTAATATTCTCTCCCGTTTTTTTCCCTGCCTCTTGGTGCCCTTGTAGTTGCTGATATTGAGAATTCAAGATTGATGTCATTTTCAAGAAGATGCCTTATAATTGTTGACTTGCCCGCTCCCGATGGAGCTGATATTATAACGAGCTTACCTCTCATTCAGAATCTCATTACAAAACATTTAATGATTGTTCCTTGATCTTTTCCAGTTCGTCCTTCATCATTACCACAAGCTTCTGCATTGATGCGTCATTGGCTTTCGACCCGATAGTGTTTATCTCACGGCCTATTTCCTGCGAGATAAAGCTCAGGATCTTTCCGTTCGGTGGTTCAGTAGCGATCTTTTCGAGGAAATACTCACAATGCTTTTTCAGTCTCACCTTCTCCTCATTGATATCCATTTTTTCAAGATAGAAAATGATCTCCTGCTCAAACCTGTTCATGTCTATGTTTTCTGTTCCAACATTTTCAATAAGAGAACTATTTAACTTCTCCCTTATCCTTGTGATCCGGTCACCTTCAAATGACTCTATCTCTTTGAGCAGGGTAAGTATCTTCCCTATGCACCTTTCAAGGTCGGCTTCCAGCGATTTACCTTCTTCTTTCCTGTAATGGTCAAGCTGTTCTATGGATTCGTTGATCTTATCCTTAACCAGTGACCATTCTTCCTCTTCCAGTTCCGGTTTTTCCGTTTTAAGAGCGTCAGGAAGTCTCATAATCGTTGCAAGCAGCTGATCATCAGCGTTGATATTCAGCTCGCCTGCTATCTCTTTCAACTGCTTGAAATAATTTTTCACAACAGCTTTATTTATCACAGGAACAATCTCAGAGTCAAGAACATCAAAATTGATTGAAAGATCTATTTTACCCCTGTCAAGCTTCTGGCTTAAAATGTTCCTGATGTCAGTTTCTTTCTCCTTATAGATCCAGGGCAATCTTAAATTAAGATCGAGTGATTTGGAGTTAAGCGACTTTATTTCGATAGTGATCTTTTTTCCCGGGATTTCAGCCATGGACTTACCATAGCCGGTCATGGATTTAATCATCTCCTGCTGTGTTGAATATAAAAGTGAAAGTTACAAATTCTCATCATATTTCACAACACTCTTCCTTTTCCAGCGTCCTGTTTTGTAATAGGTGAACGAGAACACAAGTCCAATCAGCCAGCCAACAGGGATAGCCCACCATATTCCACTTACGCCAATCTTATCCGACAGATACCATGCCAGAGGTATTCTTATTAACCAGAGGGAGATAAGAGAGAAGAACATTGGAAGTAGTGTATCGCCGGCTCCTCTCATAATGCCGTTATAAATAAACATCATTGTAAAGAGCAAATAGAATATACTTACTATCGTAAGATACTGATCTCCAATCCTTATCACTTCTGCATCATTTGTAAACAGACTCATGATCAGGTGTCCCCAGATCACAATGATTGCACTTGTGACAATTGTTACAATTCCCGACATCTTGACTGTTGCTATGAGCCCGATCCTTATTCTTTCCAACTTATTCGCACCAATATTCTGGCCGACGAAAGTTGAAAGAGCCTGCGAAAAAGACATTGCCGGCACCAGAGCTATTGAATCGAGACGGCTGGCAACAGAATAACCGGCCAGAACGTTTGTTCCGAATCTGTTGACTATACCCATCAGTGCCAGTCCCCCGATTGCTACAAGTGTCTGTTGTATCCCGGTTGGCAAGCCGATTCTCAGACTCTGCCTGAAAACCTCCCTGTCGAAATGGAGTCCCGTAATTGAGATTCTTATAAGTTTGTGGGTACTATTAAGCCAGTATATAGCCAGTCCGAATGCCAGTCCGTTTGCAAGAAGAGTTGCATATGCGGCTCCTGCAATACCCCATTTAAAAACAGCAACAAATAAGAGGACAAGGATAATATTGGCAACAGTAGCAATTATTAGGAAGTAAAGGGGGGTTTTTGAATCTCCAAGACCTCTTAAAACTGCACTTGTACCATTATAACCAAAGAAGATGATTATACCTGAGAAATAGATCCTAAGGTATTGTATTGCCTGTGGCATAATTTCTTCCGGTGTGCCAAGCAGACGCAAAAGCGGACCGGCGAGGACCAGTCCTGCGGCTGTTGCGATTGCCCCCGCTACGACACTATAAATATACATTGTATCGATAGCTCTTTTTACCTTGACAAAATCCCTGGCTCCGAAGTATTGTGATATTACTACCGTCGTACCCATGACGATCCCGATTATCATCGAAACCATCATAAATATGACAGGGAATGAAGCTCCGACAGCAGCAAGAGCTTCCTTGCCGATGAATTTACCGACAACAATACTGTCTACCACGCTGAAAAGCTGCTGGAAGATGTTTCCCAAAAGCATTGGGGCCGCAAACTGGAAGATGAGCTTTCCTTCCTTACCGGTGGTAAGATCCTGCATTCTTAAATTTTAGCGCTGCAAAGAAAATGATTTGTGAGAAATAAACAAAGCAGATGCTAAAACCTTTCAAGTTCAACTGTAAAATGACGCAGTATAGGCGCCTCCCATTTTATCTTCAAGCCTCTGTTTATTGATTTTCTTCTTTCATAAACGGCGTTTACTGCGGCAGCTACATATTTCATGTGATTGTCGCTGTAAACCCTTCTAGGCAATGCCAGCCTTATCATCTCCCTGCCGCTGAATCTGTTCTCGCGTGTTACCGGGTCCCTGTCAGCCATGAGTGCACCTACCTCAGCGCTTCTGATGCCTCCTTCAATATAAAGTTCAACAGCAAGCACCTGTCCCGGGAATTTTTCTTTCGGAATCAGGGGAAGGAAACTATATGCATCAATGAACACTGCATGACCGCCAAATGGTTCCAGCACCGGTACTCCATATTCTTTCAGCAGGGAACCCAGATATGCGACCTGCCCGATTCTCGACCTGAGGTACTCTTCATCAGTTCCATCATATAGTCCCTGTGCAAGGGCATTCATATCTCTTCCGGACATCCCCCCGTATGTAATAAATCCTTCATATATAATATTATATGCAGATGCTTTTCTGAAAAGCTCTTTGTCCCTGTAAGCAGTGAAACCGCCCATATTCACTATGGCATCTTTTTTTGAGCTCATTGTCATGCCATCGGTGTATGAGAACATTTCAAGAGCTATCTCCCTGATCCCCTTATCAGGATAACCCTCCTCCCTGGTCTTTATGAACCATGCATTTTCAGCAAATCTTGCAGAATCCAGGAATAAACTAGTATCGTATTTCCGGGCAAGCCGGCTGACTCCCCTGATATTTTCCATACTCACAGGCTGTCCACCGGCAGTATTATTAGTAATTGTAACTATGATGCAGGGAATTTTTCCGCGGGGATTGCTTTTAAGAACATCTTCAAGCCTGGCCAGATCAACATTGCCCTTGAACGGATAATATGCGGTGAAATCCATGGCTATATCAACCGTACAATCAACAGGTATTGCTTTTCTGAATTCAATGTGCCCTTTTGTCGTATCGAAATGTGAGTTCCCCGGAACGAGGTCACCCTCTTTTATAAGTGCTGAAAAGAGAACATTTTCAGCAGCTCTTCCCTGGTGGGCAGGGAGAAAGAAATCAAATCCGGTTATTTCGGTAACCGCCTTTTTAAGGTTATAATATGATGAAGCGCCGGCATAGCTTTCATCTCCTGTCATCATTGCTGCCCATTGTCTGTCGCTCATTGCCCCTGTTCCGGAATCGGTGAGCAGGTCAATGATTACCTGGTCGGATTTAAGATTAAAGAGGTTAAAGGATGCATCTTTGATCCATTGCTCTCTCTGCTCCCTGGAGCTTTTATAAACCGTTTCAACCATCTTTGTTTTAAATGGTTCAAATATTGGTAATTCCATGATTAATAATTAATTGTTTATCAATAAGTATTTTAATTCTTATTTCTTTTTCCTCATGTACCCACCCCCTCTTCATCCCCCTCCCTGCTAAAGCAAGGAGGGGGAAGTTGGAGATATTCAGTTACTTAGCTCCCTGCCCTGCTTCAGCAGGGAAGGGGGTTGGGGGAAGGGTACATGCATTTAAGCATTAAATTGATTTTATTGTACGGTCAATACCCATACATAAGAATGTTCTGATAATTGAAGATAAGATCAGGAAATAAAAGAATCCCGGTTTTTGATATTTTTGTATATATCAAACAAAAAATATACTGTTAAGTATATATTGACCAAAGTCTGCAGGCAATAAAATGTAAAAATAATAGTATTTTATGATATATTCAACAGGGAATTTAATGTGAAAAAACAACCGGTCATGAAAATAACAGTAGTCAGGAACATTTTTTTATTCATTTTCATAAGTATCAGTATATCAGGTATTTCACAAGATAGTACCGATACGGGTGATCAGCAGGAAACACCCAGGATCGAATTGTCAGCCGGTCAGGCAATAAAAATACTACAGGAGAGGTGTCAGCCGCAATACTGGAAAGAAACCGGTGATCCTCTGAGGCGGGCAATAAGACACCTGGTGAATGAAGCATCAAATCCTCCTTATGATTCATCGGCATATTTCCTGAAAAGATATCCGTATGATTCGCTTAATATTCCTTGGGACAAGTTCTATATCTGGGAACCTGTGTCGTCAGCTTTATTAAAGGATACCTCGGTTCTGGTGGTTATTGACACGCTTCATAAAGTAAGCGAGGAGAGACCCGGTTTCCCGTTCACTTATTATTCTTATCCATACCAGGGCGATTCTATCAGGGTGGCTGTAGAAATTCTGATGGATTTTCTGGAAGCCCGTGATTCAAGTATGATCCATGTTACAGGCCTGGGAGGAGCTGTCACAAATATCTGGCTTAACTCAAGGTCGGACATTATGAAGCGTTACTGGTTAAGGAATGAGATGAATGATTCAATAACCGTGTGGATTGGCGCTCCTGCAAAAGATACCATCAGCTTGTATCTTGAAAAGAGAGTCGATTTCCGGCGACCTGTCAAACAGGGAAATTATTCTGATGCCAGGATTGAGGTACAGGAAGTTGACAAGTCAACTCTGCTGGATGTCAGGACAATACCTGTGAGGTCACAATTATGGAAGTTCCGTTCGGAAGCTTCATTTGCCCTGAACCAGGCTTCACTCACAAACTGGGTAAAAGGAGGAGAAAGCAGCATATCCACAGCTCTTGATATAACAGGGTATGCCGACTACAATAATAAGAAACTGAAAATTACTTCCGGTAATTTTGCCAGGATAAAGTACGGGCTCATAAAGAACGGCAGTGATGATATAAGAAAGAATCTTGACCTTCTGGAGACAAATTCAAAGCTTAATCACAAAGCCTTCGGGAAGTTTGATTTCAGTGCGATAATGCTGTTTAAAACCCAGATGGCAAGTGGATTTTCCTATCCAAACGATACCACGAGGATCCTTGTCTCAAAATTCTTTAATCCTGCGATTCTGACTGTAGGTTTAGGGCTGGATTACAAACCAAACAAGAATACTTCAATAAACTTTTCTCCACTTTCTTACAAAGGAACCTTCGTTACCGATACAACCGGAGTAGTCGGAGTGGATGCAATTGATGAGACAAAATATGGCATTCCCGCCGGGAAAAAAGCAAAAAATGAGCCTGGTATGAGCTTCATGATCACAAATGAATACAAGCCGGTAAGTACGGTTACTATAACTAACAGGCTTCAGCTTTTTACTAATTATATAAATAATCCGCAGAATATAGATATTGACTGGGAGATGATAGTGACAGCTGCCATTAACTGGTTCACTGATGTCAGATTCAATACCCACCTGATTTTTGATGATGATACAAAGACACCTGTTTTTGACAAGGAAAAGCAACCTGTGTTAGGTACTGATGGCAAGCAAAAGAATACCGCCAGGATCCAGTTCAAGGAACTGCTGGGATTCTCTTTCGTATTCAGGTTTTAAAAGAATGAGGAACCTCCTCAATATGATCAACTTACAGGGTCTTCTGATAGATACGGAATTTCTTCACAACCTTTCCGCCAACCCTTTCATATTCGCCTCTCATCCTGGTGTTATCCTCCAGTACCAGGTGGCTGTCAATGATCTCCATCTTATGTTCTAATGCTGACTGGAGTATTTTAACTCCCATAAGGACATCAACGCCTTTACTCCTGTAAGGTTTTTTCACACCTCCAAGCATCATAAGCAGTTTCTTTGAATGTTTCGACTCATTCAGAACTTTAAATATCCCGAAAGGAAGCAGCCTGCCATTGCATGCCTTTATCGCGGGACTCACATCAGCCAATGCAAGGGCAAATCCGATCAGTTCTCCATTAACTTCAGCCAACTTTATTAATTTAGGGTCGACAATCATCAGGTACCTGTCCGCGAACTCTATTTTTTCACTATCGTTAAGTGGAACGAAACCATAAATCTCCATGAATGTCTCATTCATAATTTCCAGCGTGGGAATGATAAAAGGCTTGAGCTCTTTCTTTGATTTAAACTCAAGGATCTTATATCCCTCAGTCTTCTCGAGTCTTGAAAGGATCTTCTCGTAGATCTCTGGAAGTTTCTTCGGCATATCTGCAAGGTAATTCACAAGGTCAACTTTCTTTTCATATCCTTCAGCTTCTATTAGCTTAGGCATATAGGAAGAATTGTTGGCGCTTGTAATAAACATGGGGTACTCGAAACCTTCTATCTGGAATCCCTGTGGATCTTTATCGGAAAATCCGAGCGGGCCGACAAGCTTGATCATGCCATTTTGCTTTACCCATTTTTCGACCCATTCAATAAGAGCATGGAATATTTCCTGTTCGTTATAACATTCCATGAAACAAAAACGTCCATGCTGCTCGTTGTGGATTTCATTATACCGGCGGTTGATAAGACCCATAATTCTTCCGACAGGTTTCTTATCCTTCCATGCAAGAAGAAGTACCGCATCAGCATATTTATATGATTTATTTTTCTTCTTGTCGAATAAAAGCTTTTCATCCATATAAATTGGCGGAAGCCAGTCAGGTTCTTCTTTATGGACTTTTTCAGGGAGAAAAATAAATTCGTGAAGTTCTTTACGGGTAGCTACTTCTTTAATAATAATATTTCCCATATAAGGTTTTTTATCGGCGCCAAGTAACAAAAAAAAAATTGAGAAAATCAGTTAATGATTATTTATTTCTTAACGATGCCGGATATAAAGATCAACGATTACAAAAACAGCAAAGACAATGCTCGCAATGCCGTTGGTCGTGCCGAAAGCAAGGGTCACTTTGCTTATGTCGTCATGTTTTACCAGCAAATGCTGATATATTAATAATAATGTGAAGATTATGGCTCCGATCCAGAAGAAAAGTCCTCCTCTTTCCATAATTCCGGCAGCTATTACCAGGAAAAATGTTAACAAATGTACTGATATTGATATCATCAGCGCCCTTTTTCTTCCTGTTGCTGAAGGGAGGGAGTAAAGACGGTTGGTTTTATCGAATTCATCATCCTGAAGAGCATAAATGATATCAAATCCGCTTACCCATGTCAGAACAATAAAAGAAAATAATACCGGGATGATGGCAAAAGTACCTGTCACTGAAATATAAGCGCCTGTTGGTGCAAGGCTTAATCCAAGTCCCAGGATAAAATGGCAAAGTGAGGTATACCGCTTGGTAAGGCTATAGCCGAGGATAATCAGCAAGGCTACAGGGGAAAGGAACAGTGTCAGCTTGTTTATAAATGCAGTTGTTGCAATGAACAGGAACGAATTGATAATGACAAAAACAGCTGCCGATCTGGTGCTGATAATTCCTGAAGGGATCTCCCTGGTTTCAGTTCTTGGATTGAGTGCATCGAATCTTCTGTCGGCCAGCCTGTTAAACCCCATAGCTGCATTACGGGTAAAGATCATGCAGAGAATGATCAGTAGCAGCAGCTTCAGGCTGAACTGGTGCTCATCGGTTGAGACAGCGAGAGAAAAGCCTATCAGTGCAAATGGCATTGCAAAGACTGTGTGGGCGAACCTGACCAGTGACAGGTAGTTTTTAACTGATCTAAGGACAGAGCTCATTGATCCAGGAGCTTTCGGTATGTTTCGTAGCTTTCATCATCGTAAGCTACAAAAATCACTTTTTCGGGATATGCATTTTTTTTCAGGAACCTGTTCGATTCATTTACGGCTATCAGCGCTGCCAGATCTTTCGGGAAGCCATAAACCCCTGTTGAAATGCCGGGGAACGCGATCGTCTTTATTTTGTTCTTTTTCGCAATAGAGAGACTCGCCTGATAACATGATGCAAGAGTCACGTGTTCATCACGATAGCCGCCATACCATACTGGTCCCACAGTATGAATAACATGTTTGGCTTTCAGTCCGTATCCCCTGGTGATTTTTGCCTCGCCTGTTGCACAGCCTTTAAGCCCTTCACACTCTTTATACAGCTCAGGTCCGGCAGCTTTATGAATCGCCCCGTCAACCCCTCCGCCGCCAAGCAATGAGCTATTGGCTGCATTTACTATGGCATCAACTTCGAGTGAAGTAATATCCCCCTTTACCAGCTCAACCCTCTTGTTTTTCATCATCTTATTTTTGCACCTGCTTCTTTTTCAAAAGCAGCGACCAGATTGTTCATTGTTTTCTCTATATTCTTGTCGATCAGAGTTCTGAGGTCATCTCTGAGTATAAAACTGACTGCATATGATTTCTTGTTCTGACCAAGAGTGTCGCTTTCATAAACATCAAAAAGATCAACTACCTGCAGAATATGCTTTTCAGTTCTGAATGCAATTTCCCTAATCTGCCCGAATTTAATATCTTTATCGAGCAGGAGTGCAAGATCTCTCCTTACCCACGGATATTTTGGCAATTCATTGTATGATACTGAATGGTTCTTAATCAGTTTAATGACCAGATCCCAGTCAATATGGGCATAATAAACATCCTGGCTGATATCGAATTTATTAAGGTATTCCCTGGAGATCATGCCTGCCTCTGCAACCACCTTCTTATTGTCTGACCAGGTAAAGGATTCAGAGAAGTATCTTTTATTGCTTTCACCCGAAGACAAGCTGTCAGTTGCAATCCCAAGCCTTGAAAGTATCATTTCCACGGATGCCTTGATATTGAAAAATCCGGTAGGATTCGTTTTATAGTTCCAGCGTTTGGGGCCGGTATTTCCCGAAATGAACAGGTCGAGAGATCTGGTTTCTGTAAAATTATCGACACCCGGGAATGACTGATCTGATTTTCTTGAGAAATAGCAGTATCCGAATTCGTACATTCTGAGATCGGGATTCTGCCGGTTTATGTTCCGGCTTACAGAACTGAGACCGCCATAAAGAAGCGATTGTCTCATTGCATTAAGATCTGAGCTGAGAGGATTGGCAAGCATTACAAGCTCTTCCCTGTTGAAATCGTCGTTCTCGTAAAATGATGAAGGATTGAGTGAATTGCACATTATCTCTGCAAAGCCGTTGGCCGTAAGCATATCAGAGATAATATTTACTATTTTTTCCCTGTCAGGCTTTTCCTCATATGTGAGAGTAGAATTTACATGATCGCTAATCTCAATATTGTTATATCCGTAAATCCTCATTATCTCTTCAACGACATCGGCTTCGCGGTGTACATCAACTCTGTAAAGAGGTATCTCAAGTGTTATTGAATCTCCCTTTTCCTCCAGGATTTTAATATCAAGAAGTACGAGTATCTTTTTGATTATCTGGTGATCAATTTGTTTCCCTATCAGCCTGTCGATGCTTTTATAGCTCACTTCTATTTTTTCCCTGTTTATCTTTTTGGGATAGACATCTTTAATTTCGGAGGATATTTTTCCGCCTGCGATCTCCCTGATAAGCAGCGATGCCCGTTTCAGCGCCCAGGTAGTAATTTCGGGATCAGCGCCTCTTTCGAACCTGAAAGATGCATCAGTATTAAGTCCGTGCCTCCTTGCAGTCTTCCTTATTGTGACAGGATTAAAGTAAGCACTTTCAAGAAATATATTCTTTGTGGATTCAGTCACTCCCGACCTTATTCCTCCGAACACCCCGGCAATACACATGCCATCCTTTGTATTGCATATCATCAGGTCCTTTGATGAAAGGCTTCTTTCTGTGCCATCAAGCGTAATGAACTTTGATTTTTCAGGCAAGTTTCTGATGATTACTTTCTTACCTTCAATTTTATCGGCATCAAATGCATGGAGAGGCTGCCCTATCTCATACTGAACAAAATTGGTGATATCAACCACGTTATTTATAGGATTGAGTCCTATTGCCATGAGCTTGTTTTTCAGCCACTCCGGTGATTCTCCGATCTTAACTCCGCTGATTGTCACTCCGGTATACCTGGGACAATCTGTTGAATTTTCTATAATGACCTCATAAGGATTGTCGTTATTATCCGGCTTGAATGCATCAACAGAGGGAAGCCTGGCAGTTGTACTCCTGACTTTATTGATATTGAGATATGCAGCAAGGTCCCTTGCTGCACCGAAATGCGAACCGCTATCTATCCTGTTGGGAGTCAGGCCAATCTGATAGACAGAATCCTTTTCTATTTTAAAGTACTCGGAAGCCGGCGTTCCCGGTACCGCATCCTTGTCGAGTACCATGATACCCTCATGCAGGGTTCCAAGACCGAGCTCATCTTCGGCGCATATCATTCCTTCGGAAAGTTCGCCTCTTATTTTTGATTTCTTTATCTCAAGACTTTCATTTCCTTTAAATACCACAGTCCCGACAGTGGCTACCGGTACTTTCTGTCCGGCTGCTACATTCGGTGCACCGCACACGATATGAAGCGGCTCAGAACCACCTACATTCACTGTTGTTATGGTAAGCTTATCCGCATCAGGATGTTTTTTACAGGTAAGCACTTCGCCTATCACAACCCCTTTCAGTCCGCCTTTTACAGATTCCCATTCCTCCATCGCTTCAACCTCAAGGCCTAATCCTGTAAGGATCACTGAAAGCTTATTGGGTTCAATATCAATGTCAAGATAATCTTTAATCCAGTTGTATGAGATCTTCATCTTAAATGAAAGTAATTAACAGTAGGCAAAAATAAGAAATTGATTTTATTATGGAACCCCTCCGGGGTTTAATAATGAAAAAGAAGACCTTAACAAGTTTGAGGGAACGTCTCCGACGTTTCTTTCCCTCTCATGTTTTGAAGCAAAAACCAAAACATTTCTTCCCCTCGCAGGTACTGAATTATTTGCCGAACCGCGGAGCGGTTGCATCAATATTGGCTCATGGCCCGGTAGATATTTGTTGAACCGCGGAGCGGTTCCATCAATCTTAACTAAGCAGCCTTCTCCCAATTTTCTCTATATTTGTATATCAATTTAGTAATATATGGTTATTGAAAAGGGAGAACGGCTGATCCTGTTAACTAACGATGACGGTCTTTATGCAGCCGGATTAAAAACTCTTCTTGAGGTTATGGAGGAATTCGGAAAGGTGGTGCTGGTTTCCACAATGGAGAGCCAGTCCGGAATGTCACAGGCCCTGACGGTTAAAACACCTCTTAGGGTCAAGCTTCTAGAAGAAAATGAAAAGCACAGGATCTATACCTGTAACGGAACACCGACGGATAGCATTAAAATTGCTGTTAATCAATTGCTTGACAGGCATCCTGACTGGGTTGTTTCAGGGATCAATCATGGCGCCAACGCGTCAGTAAGCGTGCTCTATTCAGGCACTATGGCTGCAGCAATTGAGGGATGCTTATATGGCATCAGCTCGGTTGGCTTTTCACTTAATAGTTTTTCATCCACAGCCGATTTTTCTGTATGCAGAACCTACATACGGCTGATTATGGAAAAGATGGCATTGGAGCCTCTTCCTCAGGGGGTGTGCCTTAATGTTAATATTCCGGCAGTCGAAAAGAAAGATATAAAGGGAATAAAAGTATGCCGCCAATCGAAAGGAAACTGGAAGGAGGAATTCGAGAAGAGAAAAGATCCAATGGGTAAGACATATTACTGGCTTACAGGCTCTTTCCAAAACCATGAACCAGAAGCAAAAGATACTGATGAGTGGGCGCTGGCTAATAATTATGTTTCGGTGGTGCCCGTATCAGTTGATATGACCGCTCACTGGTTCATTGATAAACTAAAGGAGAAATTAGGAAAGTGAAATTCCCGGAAAAATATGATAAAGTGGCTTTCGGGGTCATCACAGGATTTGTATTACCCGTTATTGTTTCCCTTGTGGTATTCCTTTCTGCCAAAGGAGATCCAAGCCTTCAATTATGGCTTAGGAAAATAATAGAAGCAAATATTTCTACCCAAATAATTTCTCTCTGTATGTTTTCAAACGTGCTTATATTTTTCCTGTTTAATCACTTTGATATGCTGCGCGCTTGCAAGGGAGTGCTGGGAATAACCATAGCTTGGCTATTGCTGCTTTTCGTAGTAAAAGTATTGTGATGAGGTATTTTATAATCGCTGGGGAACAATCAGGCGACCTTCATGGGTCAAACCTTATCAGGGAACTGATAGCTGCTGACAGAGATGCTGAAATATTCTGTTGGGGAGGCGACCTGATGGAAGCAGCAGGAGCGACCCTGCTGATGCATTACAAGAAAACAGCTTTCATGGGCTTCACCGTCGTTCTGAAAAACCTCAGGACTATATCCAGAAACTTATCTCTCTGCAAGCAACATATCACCGACTTTAATCCTGATACGGTCATCCTGATCGATTACCCCGGATTTAACCTACGTATTGCTGAGTTTGCCAAAAGTAAAGGATTCAGGATTTTCTATTACATATCACCGAAATTATGGGCGTGGAACGAGAGCAGAGTAGAGAAGATCAGGGAATATGTTGACCGGATGTACATCATTTTTCCATTCGAAGTAAGTTTTTATAAAGGACATGAGATCGATGTTGAATACCGGGGAAATCCTCTTGTTGACGAAACAGAAAGAAGAATGTCAGCACTACCCGGGAAGGAAGAGCTTTTAAGAATGCCTGGTCTTGATAACAGGCCAGTGATAGGACTTCTCGCCGGGAGCCGCCGCCATGAGGTTGAAGCAATTCTGCCGCAGATGATCAAGGTGGTCAGGTATTTTCCTGAATACCAGTTTGTCCTGGCCGGAGTGAAAAACCTGCCTGATGAGTTATATATGAAAATTATCGGTAAGGAACCTGTAAAGCTGCTGAAGGATAAAACATATGAGATACTCACTGTTTCTGAGGCAGCCCTGGTAGCATCAGGAACTGCAACCCTTGAAGCTGCCCTGTTCAATACTCCTCAGGTGGTCTGCTATAAAGGTGACTTTTTTTCAATGCTTATTGCCTTGATGGTAATAAAGGTGAAATATATCTCGCTTGTCAACCTTATTATGGATATGGAGGTTGTGAAAGAGCTGAAAGGATATTCCCTCAACAGGAATAACCTGCTTGATGAACTCAAACCAATACTTCAGGGAGGTACTGCAAGGGGAAAGATGCTTGAAGACTATAAGCTCTTAAAAGAAAAGCTGGGTCCTTCGGGAGCGTCAGGAAGAATTGCCAGTGCTATGATAGAAAGGCTCACTGCGTGCGCCGAAGCTTCAGCGAAGGCGTAACGGCACACAGTATAAGGATAGATTTAGTATAATGTACAGACTGATCATTACGGGATTTTTATTCTTATTATTACCACTGTCATCTTTCGGGCAGGTTAGGATAAGATTATTTTCTGCACATGATCCCGGGACTGCAGTTTTTTCGGTTACCGGAGGAATATACGAAGTGAACGGATTCAATGGAAATACATTTGAGATATCCCCGGGAGAAATTATTCTGATCTCAAAATTCAATGACAGGCTGGCAGTGAAAGCCAGGAATGAAAAAGCAGTTATTTGTGATTCGGTATTCTTTTTACAAAAAACCGGAAATGATTCTTTCACTTTACGTGTTAACGGGATCCGACAGCTTTATTCAGGAGATCTTCAGTGCTTTCGAGGTCTTGGGACAATGTTACTCATTAATGTCTGTGAAATTGATCCATATATTTCAGGAGTTGTAAGGGCAGAAGGAGGTTCGGGGAAGAATATTGAATACTTCAAGACACAGGCAGTAATAGCCAGGACTTATATATATAAATATTATGATAAACATATAACAGACCGGTTTAATCTTTGTGATAATACTCATTGCCAGGCTTTTAACGGAGTGACAAATGATACAATAATAGTCCGTGCAGCATTGGAGACAAAGGGACAGGTAATTCTCGGCCCTGACTCTGCGCTTATCATTTCAGCTTTTCATTCCAACTGCGGAGGAGAAACATCTCCATCGGAAAATGTATGGCTTACCAATCAGACGTATCTTAAAAAAGTGACCGATCCTTTTTGTACCGCGTCGCGCAATGCAAAATGGCAGACAGCCATAAGTCTTGAGGAATGGACAGATTATCTTAAGAGTGCGGGATATAGCGGAGATGAAGGCAATTCCTCACTGTTAAATTTTTCACAGAAGACAAGGCTGAAAGATTATAAAGCCGGTGATTTTACAATGCCTCTTAATCAGATCAGAACTGACCTGAAGCTTAGATCGACATTTTTCTCTCTTTCGGTGGCAGCAGATTCAGTTGTCTTTAACGGAAGGGGTTATGGCCATGGTGTAGGTCTCTGCCAGGAAGGAGCAATGGTAATGGCAATGAAAGGATTTGATTATAAGCAGATAATAGGATTTTATTATACAGGGGTATTTATTGCGGATATTAAGGATGCTAAAGCGCCTGAAGATCCATTAGCGCTTCCTTAAAGCCTTCATGTACTCACCCCCCAGCCCACTCTCTACTTCGTAAAAAGGGGGAGCTAACTCATTATATATTAGTCTGTTCCCCCTCCTTGCTTCAGCAGGGAGGGGGACAAAGGGGGTGGGTACATGAATGTCTAGTGTCATTAAATTTATTTCTTTATTTTTGTGAATTAACCTACAATATGTTTGCATTATTCAGGAAAGAAATAAGCGGATTCTTCAGCAGCCTTACAGGGTATATAGTAATTATAGTCTTTCTCCTCATTAACAGCATCTTCATGTGGGTGTTCCCCGGCGAGTGGAACATACTCGACAGTGGCTATGCAGGTCTCGATACGCTCTTTATACTTTCACCATGGATTTTCCTTTTCCTGGTACCGTCAGTGACAATGAGAATGATAGCAGAAGAGAAACGTCTCGGCACTATTGAGCTTATCTACTCAAAACCGGTTACTGAACGCGGGATCATCTGGGGCAAATTCCTCGCCTCAGTTGCTCTTGTTCTACTATCCCTGCTTCCATGCCTGATCTTTTATTTTTCGGTTTATATTCTCGGGGAAACTCCGGGAAACCTTGATAAAGGCGGAACCTGGGGTGCCCTTATCGGACTCTTCTTCCTGGCTGCTATATATGCATCAGTCGGAATATTTGCTTCGTCATTAACTGATAATCAGGTTATTGCATTTATTATTGCTGTCCTTATTTGTTTTGTACTGCTGATGGGATTCGATTCCTTTGCATATCTGCCGGGACTTAAAATGCTTGACGAATTCGTGATTAATCTGGGAATCAATGAACATTATAAGTCGATGAGCAGGGGTGTGCTTGACATCAGAGATGTAGTCTATTTTATTGCAGTTGCTGTCATTTTCAATGAGGCAACAAGGCTGGTTTTGCTATCGCGTAAATGGAAGAAAAAAAGCTGAATGATGGGAAATACCAGTGATAGCGCGAATATTAGGCTGAAAAGCTGGATGCAGTTTCTCCTGGCAGCAGCAGGGATCATACTTGCTGCATTATTATGCTCCGTTATCAGGCTTCGTATTGACCTTACTGAGGATAAAAGATACACCCTATCCGAACCTACTCTCAAAGTGTTGGAGGGAATTAAAAGCGATATCTATATAGAGGTTTACCTGGATGGTGAAATGCCAATACCCATGAAGCGGCTGAAGAGATCGGTGAATGAAATGCTTGATGAATTCAGGATTGCCTCGAAAAAACGCATCGGCTATGCTTTCATTAATCCGGCAGCCACTAAAGACCTGGAGCAGCGGGAAGCCCAGTACACTGCTCTTTATAATAAAGGTCTTAATCCCGTAAATATCCAGGCAGGAGACGATGAAGGAGGAAAAAGCCAGAAGCTGATCTTCCCGGGAATGATAGTGAATTACAATGGCATTGAAGTGCCGGTGAACTTCCTGAAAAACAACCAGTCTGTATCTGCGGAGCAGAATATTCTTCATTCCATGGAGAGCCTGGAATATGAAATGATACAGACTATTGCAACTGTAACTTCCGATACAATATACAGGGTGGCTTTTCTTGAAGGGCAGGACGAATTTCAGGAGATAGAAGTTGCTGACATTACAATCAATCTGGCCAAATACTTCACTGTTGACAGGGGGGCAATAGGTGGACAGCCGGGGATCCTCGATGACTATGCTGTGGTAATTGTTGCAGGTCCGGAACTGGAATTCAGTGAGACCGATAAGCTTGTGCTTGACCAGTATATTATGAACGGAGGAAAGGTACTATGGTTGTTGGAGGAGGTAGTTGTAAACGCTGATTCACTGGTATATGGAGAGACAGCAGGACTTTACCGGCCGCTAAATATTGAGGATCAGCTGTTCAGATATGGAATAAGAGTTAATCCTGAAATAATCCAGGATATAGTCGATTTTGTGGTTTTACCATTATCTGTCACTACGGGAGCTGAATCGAAACAAATCGTTCCGATGCCATGGTTCTATTATCCTTTGCTTTCCCCTGATCCAAATCACCCTATAACAAGGAATCTTAATAAGGTCAAAGGCGAATTCGTTAACACAGTCGATACAGTTGGGATGGATCCTGCTGTAAGAAAGACAATTCTTCTATCTACATCCGATTACTCCAGGACGCTTTCTCCTCCTCTTCTTATCAGACTTAAAGAGGCAGAAATGACGCCCGATGAGAAAGACTTTAATAAATCTCAGCTTCCGGTGGCTGTTCTTCTTGAAGGAGTATTCCCCTCAGCATTCAGGAACAGAATGACCAGTGGTATGATAGCTGATCCAGGCTTCAGGGCAAAGACAGAAAGCAGCGAAACGAAGATGATAGTGATAGCAGATGGTGATATCATCAGAAATGATGTAACCAGGACAGGTGTCACCTTAACACCAGTTCCTTTGGGGCAGGACAGATATACAGGAGATATATACGGCAACAGGGATTTTCTTATAAACTGCATGAATTATCTTGTTGATGACAATGGTCTTATGGATCTCAGATCACGGGAGATGAAGCTGAGGCTGCTTGATAAAACAAAGATCAGAAATGAAAGATTTTTATTGCAGCTTATTAATATCGCGGGCCCTGTCCTGATAGTCATCCTTGCCGGGATTTTTTACGGGATCGTCAGAAAAAGAAGGTATACAAAATATTAATAATGAGTAATATATCCCTTAGAAATACCTTAATATCAATCATATTGGCAGTGGCATTGGTTCTTGTGATCCTGCTGAGAGACAAATCACCATATGGAAAAAACCAGAGCTCCTTTGCATCGCTGCCAAAGAAAGAGATAACAGGTATTGAGTTTACCGATGGCGAAAAGAAGCTTATGCTTTCAAAAGAAGGGGAAGGATGGCTTGTGAACGGGACCAATGAAGCAAGAAAAAGCGCAGTTCTTTTTATTATCCGCGTACTGACGGAAATGACGATCAAATCGCCTGTATCTCCTGAAATGCTTAATACGGAGATAACCGAAAAGGGAATCAATCCCGTGAAAGTCAGTGTTTTTGAAAACGGCAGGCTCATTAACTCATTCCTGGTTTATAAGACGGGATCAAATCCTTATGGCA
Organism: Bacteroidia bacterium; assembly: GCA_026391215.1. Lineage (GTDB taxonomy): Bacteria > Bacteroidota > Bacteroidia > Bacteroidales > VadinHA17 > LD21. Next base: position 30,074 of record JAPLDX010000121.1, on the reverse strand, counting down.
ACATGATGAAGATGAGGGAGCGGAGCAAGCCATTTATTGTTTATGTCCCGGGATATGAGGCAGATATAGGTTCTGCATTCATAACAAGCGAGCTTTTCTGGCAGCCCTTTACTGTATTTAACCTGCTGCCTTCCGAGATATCATCAGTCACCCTGGAAAATTATTCAGATCCTGCTTCTTCATTTTCAATTATATATAAAGATGGCACCTTTACATTTTCGGATACTGAGAATGACCTGGCAGGATGGGATTCATCCAGGATTAAAAGGTATATTTCGTATTTCACATGGGTGCCTTTTGAAAGCTGGGCATTTGATATCCCTGATGACCAGAAAGAGAGGATCAAGTCACAGAATCCCCTTTACAGGATAAATGTTAAGAAAATATCCGGTAATGAAGTTAATCTTACAATGTGGGAGAGATCTGATACTGACACCGGCGTCAGGGACAGTGACAGGCTCCTGGGCAAGACTGATGCTGTTGATGAGTTTTTCATAATAAGGTATTTTGATATTGATCCCCTGCTGAAGAAGAGATCATATTTCTTATCATCCACCCATAAATCCCCCTAAAAGCCCCCCTTGGAGGGTTTGGGGATAGTTAGAAACGTGCTCCCCTGATGGGCTTTAGCCCGGAATTATAAAGACCAATTATTTTTATTTGAGGGAATATATTTTTTTTGTAATATTGATAATTGGGAATTGAGATAAGAGAACATCCCAATTCATTCAATTTGAGTTAAATAAGAAAATAAAGATTCTGTAAAATCAACTTAAACCGGTATCATTATGAAATTTGTAGTGTCCAGCACTGAACTTCTTGGTCATCTCCAGGCCATAAGCAGGGTAATAAGCTCAAAAAATACACTTCCTATCCTTGACAATTTCCTGTTCAATCTGGCAGGGAACGATCTTGAGATAACAGCCTCCGACCTGGAGTCAACTCTCATAACCAGGATGAAGCTTGAGAATACGCAGGGTGACGGCACAATAGCATTGCCTGCCAGGATTTTACTTGACACCCTGAAGGAGTTTTCCGCCCAGCCTTTGACTTTCGATATTAATCCCGATACACTTGCCGTTGTTATCAGTTCTGAGAACGGTAAATTCAATATTGTAGGGCAAAACGGTGTTGATTTCCCGGCTTTGCCTGCCATCAAAAAGGATAAGAAGTTCTCTTTCACGATAAATGCTGATGTGATGCTGTCAGGAATAAACAAAACCCTGTTTGCAACCGCAGATGATGAACTTCGCCCGGTGATGGGAGGGATCTTTATTGAGGCCTCAACCGATAAGATTACCTTCGTTGCTTCGGATGCCCATAAGCTGGTTAGATACCAGAGATCTGACGCACATGCCGATGATAATGCATCATTCATTCTTCCCAAGAAGCCGGCTTCGCTCCTTAAAAATATTCTCCCGAGGGAAGAAGGACCATTCACAGTTGAGTTTGATGACAAAAATGCCTTTTTCAACCTGACCGATTACAAAGTGGTCTGCAGGCTGGTGGAAGGCAACTATCCGAACTATAATTCAGTTATCCCAAAGAATAATCCCCGAAAGATCACAATAGACAGGGTTGAGTTTTATAATACTCTCAAAAGGGTGTCAGTATTTTCGAACCAGGCAAGCAACCTTGTGAAGCTTCAGCTTAAAGGGAACCAGGTTACTGTTTCTGCCCAGGATATTGATTTCTCTATTTCTGCCTATGAAAGGTTAAAGTGCCAGTATGAAGGCGAGGAGATCGAGATTGGCTTTAAATCGGTTTTCCTTATTGAGATACTTACAAATATCGCCTCACAGGATGTCATGATTGAACTGGCAGATCCTACACGTGCAGGACTCTTTCTGCCGGCAGAGAGCAAGAATGAAGCAGAGGATCTTCTCATGCTCCTGATGCCAATGATGATAAATGCCTGATATTGGAACTTAAGCTTAAACGTCCCATTGTTTTTTTCGATCTCGAAACTACAGGCATAAATGTTTCGACCGACCGTATTGTGGAAATATCCCTTCTTAAGATAAGCCCGAACGGTAAGGAGCAATGGATGACAACGAGAGTCAATCCCGGAATTCCCATACCCCCAAAGTCTACAGCCATCCATGGTATATCTGACAAAGATGTTGCCGATGCACCGTCTTTTAAGGAGATAGCAAAGAAACTTGCTGCTTTTCTTGAAGGATGCGATCTGGCAGGTTATAATTCAATAAAATTCGATATCCCTTTACTCGCTGAGGAATTTCTGAGGACCGACACCGATTTTAATTTCAGGAAGAGGAGGTATGTTGATGCACAGGTCATCTTTTACAGGAAGGAGCAGAGGACTCTGGCTGCAGCATACCAGTTTTTCTGCAACAAGGATCTGAAAGATGCGCACAGTGCAAAAGCTGATACATCAGCTACTTATGAAGTACTCAAAGCTCAGCTTGACAGATACACCGATCTTGAAAACGATATAGAAAAGCTTGCTGACTTCAGCTCATTAAACAATAACGTGGATTTCGCAGGCAGGATAATCCTTGATGAGAATGGAGTTGAAATCTTCAATTTCGGGAAACATAAAGGCAAACCTGTCGAGGCTGTTTTTAAGGAAGAACCGTCATATTATGCCTGGATCATGAACGGTGATTTTCCGCTTTATACGAAGAAAGTGCTCACCGAGATCAAGCTCAGGGCTTTCGGAAAAAACCAGGAGTGACATGAAGATCATCTGTATAGGGCTTAATTACAGGAAGCATGCCATGGAAATGGGAAGGCAGCTTCCCGGTGAACCCGTAGTATTTCTTAAACCTGATTCCTCCATTCTGAAAAATAACAAGCCTTTTTTTCTGCCCGGGTTCTCTACAATGATTCAGTATGAAGCAGAGGTTGTTATTAAGATAAGCAAGCTTGGCAAGTTTCAAAGTGTTTTGACGGTGCAGCGCCGCTGGGGAAATTTATGCCGGTCAGCTCAGTCAGTGACCTGAAAAACCTGGATTTCAGGCTTGAGATCAACGATAAGATTGTCCAGCAGGGCAATACATCCGATATGATATTCGAATTCTGTGAAATAATAGCTTATGTCTCCAGGTTTTTTACCCTGAAAACAGGCGATCTGATTTTTACGGGTACTCCTTCGGGTGTTGGGCCGCTGAAAAAGAACGATAATCTTATCGCTTACCTTGGCGATGAGCTTGTTCTGGATTTCATGATAAAATAGCGTAACTTTAGTACATATTTTAACCAGTAAACCAAGAATATGGTTAAAAAGGTAATTTTAACTATATCCGGATTTTTAATTTTATCAAACTCTTTCGGGCAGGTTCAGTCTGCGCCAGGTGCTGTTCCGGATGGTGACAGGATAAATGCAGCGCGTACATGGGCAAAGGTCAACAAGCCTGATTCAGCCTTTGTTCAGTTATTTAAGCTGGTACAGGATAATAATTATATTTATTACAATTATTTAATAATTATTTCAGAATTCAATACTTTACAATCTGACCAAAGGTGGGATGAAGTTATCGGACGTACCAAGAAAAACTATTTCAGGATTGAAGGCAATCTTGATCTGAACCTGGTTGCGATTCTGGATTCAATATATGTTGATGACCAGATATACCGGATACAATTGAATGAGGTTGAAAAGGAATATGGCTTTAACTCTAAAGAATTTGGATCTCTCTGGAAAAAGATTATTCCCAGAGATTCTGTCAATCTGATAAGAGCAAAGAAATTTATAGACACATTTGGATTTCCCGGACTAGAAGTAATTGGTAGTCAGGGCATTACAGCTTTATGGCTGGTAATTCAGCATTCAGATATCAGGACGCAGGAGACGTACCTTCCATTGATAAAGGATGCTGCAAAGAGAGGTGATCTGAATGCCGGGAAACTGGCATTGCTGGAGGACAGGGTAGCTTTAAGACAAGGTAAGAAACAAATTTATGGGACTCAGATCACACGCGATGGGGCTTCAGGCGAATACTATGTACAACCACTGCTGGACCCGGATAACGTTGATAAGAGACGGGCTGAAGTCGGGCTTGGAAAATTGCAGGATTACGTCTCTGAGTGGGGAATAATCTGGAACGCCGAAGAATATAAGAAGAAACTGGCAGAAAGCGAATCTAAGAAAATGAAATAATATACCGGCCATGTTAGAGATTCCCGAATCAGGAACCATTAGTCCGCAGGCAGGTAAGACATTGATAAACAGAGGGATATCAAAATTATCATCAACGTAGTATATTTTTACCCTGACTGTCAGAGATAATTCCATTGTATATATTTATCTTTGATTAATGGAAAACTGTAAAGATTATCCCGATCAAAGCTTCGGAACGATTCTTTTTATGACTCTGTTCCTGATTTGTGCTCTTGTTTTTTCCAATAAATCAAGCTGTCAGGATAAAGACTCATTACCTTATTCTTCTCAATATGAGTTGGTATTCAGCAACAATTCATTTAATGAGAATGCGATTATATTTGATGCTGTCCCTGTTACTATTTTTACCAGAACTCTTGTTTGTGTACTTCACAACACAAGTCTCAATCTTTTTGATTTACAGTACCAAATATCCGGTTACAACCGGAGAATAGCTCAAAACATCATTTCACTTCAGGAAGCCAGGCTTTCTATAGAACCTGTACCTCTCCTGAGGTTTTGTTTTCATCTTCCTTTAAGCGAAAACAAAGACCTTCCGGTTTTAAGTTAAATCCTGTAATCATGTTTTTAACTCCTCTCCATCACGGAGCAGGAAATACTTCTTAACTTAAAACTTACAAATATGAAAACAATAAATTATTTTTTAATTCCGGTCATTTTAATAGCACTTCTCGCTTCATCATTTATAAAAAGCTCAGCCACTGAACATACTATTCTGATCCAGGCTTCTGATAAAAATACTTCATCTGTATCACTTTCTCAGTCCGCAGAAATAATTTCCAACAGACTGAAAGATTTCAGCACCGGGAAATTTGATATTACTGTTATTGACAATAAGAAACAGATCAAGGTTGTTTTAACTGATGACTGGGACTTGCCGATAGCGGAAGATCTGATTGTACATAAAGGAGATATCTCGTTTTATGAGACTTATAATCATAGCAGCCTGGTTGAAATGTTGAACGGGGACAATCATTTGTTTGAGCTGTTGACCAAAGGCGAAACGGATGGGCCGGATGAAAAAATCGGATGTGCCTCAGGATCACAAGCAGAGAAGGTGAATGAGTATTTAAAGACTATGGGGTCTGAACAGAAATTCAAGTTTGCCTGGACCCAGAATTTCGATAAAACAAAACTATGTCTTTTTGCACTTAAGATCAATAATGGGAAAAGTCCGGTATTAACCGGTAATGATATTGAAAGTGCTGCGTATGATCAGGACAAAATTCAGATTAAAATAAAAGACTCTGCTGTCGGATCATGGTCCGAAGCAACAAAACGCAATCTTGGTAATGTAATAGCTATTTTATTGGATGATTATGTAATTTCTTATCCGAAAGTAATGTCTTCTATTGACTCAGGGGAAATTGAAATTACGGGGAAGTTTACAAAAACTGAAGCTGGTTATGTTGCATCAATTATTAGTAATGGAGTATTGCCGGCAAGCTTTACTGTTGTGAAATAAACAGTACATAAAGAGGCTGCAAAAATAGTGCAGCCTCTTTTAAAATAATAGAATATGTCGGAGTATAAGAGATCAATTAACATGGCATCCTGGATTAAGATCAAAATAAAGGATAATATCATCTTAAGGGCAGAAATAGAAAAACTTATCCTCTCAATTGATCAGGCTGATCTTGCAAAATGGGCGCTCAGATGTGCTGAACACGTTATAAAGTTTTCAGAACAAGAATTCCCGGCAAATGAAGCTGTAACTGATGGATTTCGGACAACTGAACTATGGCTGAAAGGAAATGCCACGGTTCATCAAATCAGACAAGCAGGTTTTAAAATACATGCTGTAGCGCGTCAATGTAAAACAGAAGTGGCTAAAGCTGCAATCAGAACTGCTGGTCAGGCTGTTGGAACCGGTCACATGAAGGAACACGCAATTATTTGTTCTGATTATGCTATAAAGACGATTCAATTAGCATTCCCTGGTGATTTGGATAAAATCACTGCAGAAAGAGAATGGCAGCTTAATGAGCTAAAGCGGTTCCTGCTTCAAAAATAAAGTTGACACAGGTTTTTAACTTTAATAACTTTACCTGTAATTAGTCTTGTTATTATGTTATCAATAAAGGTACCGGAGAAAAACCTTTGGTTTAAAAGTATACTGATATTGATTTTCTCAGCATGTCTGACTCCAATGTATGGTCAGACAACCGACCAGACAGATAATATCTGGATAAGCCTCGGACTCGGGATGTATTCAACTGAACCGGTAACCGGAGTCTCCATTTATACCAGCGCTAACTGGAAGCGAATAAGGCCTGTCAGTACAAATAACGGGACGCAATCCAGGGAGCTCTACCTGAAAATGAGAATTATTAAAAACTTCGGGAGCGCCAGTGAAGACTATTACCAGAATTTCTGGGAGTTTGGACTTTTATACGGGAAATCCTTCGGAACGGGAGTGCAATTTATAATAGCAGGAGGGATAGGAGCTGTAAAAGGATATGAGTCAATAAGTGATCCTGTCACAGGGATCCATACTGAGGTAAGCGGACCTTTTTTCAAACCGGGTATCCCGGTTGAAATAGGATTAATGGCTTCCGGAAAAAACGCCGGGCTTGGGGTATGCGCATATGCCGATTTTAATTCCCGGTGGGCTTTTTATGGGGTCAGTCTCAATTTATTATTTGGCAGGATTAGATAGTGATTCTATACTGACAACTTCTTTTACCTTCACAAGGTATTCTTCCCCGGCAAGCCTGTTCTTGATAAGAAGGACATTTATATAATCCAACGCCTTCTGAATTGTCTTTGACCTCTTCCTGTGTACATGTCCCTTTTCGGGATGTGTATTAAGAAAGGAGGGACCTGAGAATTTTTTTGAGAAGAACGGGAACATAAGTCCGAAAGCATTTGAATAAGCTTCCCCCCTGGTTGTGCCACCTGTACCACGGGCATTGTCATCTTCATCATGAAGATCATCAAAGACGAAGGTGCCGATGCTCCCTCTCTTCTGATACTCCAGCAGCTTCTTAAACAGATCCGATTCTTTTGATATGACACAGGAACCCAGTCCCAGGTGAATAGGCTTATTAAAGAAATGGTTTTCCCGGTTCAGTTCAGACAGGTAACATGCTGTCTGGGCAGCGATAATGCTACCGGAACTTGAAGCAACCAGAACAAGCTGTATATCAGGATGATAACCGTTTGAGAAGATTTGTCCGACAGCTGAATTGATAAACCTGTTCCTGTAAGGATCAATAAGAGGCTTCTGACAATTATTAAGTGTCCAGATTACATTTAATATATTGGAATTATAATAAATGCCCCTGATGAAATCAAAATCATCTCCCATGATCTCCTTCATCAGCCTGATGAATGTTCCGGTGAAGATATTGAACCTGTCATCCCTGGTTTCTCCCCCTCCGAAAAACCAGACCATATATTGCTTCTTTCTATTGCTGATATTCTTTTGATTGTCTTGCTGTTCCATTCTAAGACTATTCTTAATTGAACCAGTAGGAGAGTTTGATCACTAACCCGCGGTTTTTGATCCTGTAATCAGCAGGGAATGAGTTTTCGGTATAGACGATGAACAGATCTGAAACAGGAGCGAAACGCCACTGGAACCGGAGATTGATGTTAAGATTATCAATCTGGTTATTATACTGTATGAAGCTTGTAAAGAAGAGCTTGTCAGTAAAGGTAAAGTCGAGTTTCGGGCCTATGAGAAGCAGTCTTGCGCTATTATATGGCTCAGGAAGTGATATATTATTATATGTTGTAACCAGAGCCAGGCTGCCATAAGGCTGAACACGGTAATTCAGCTCCCCGTTCAGGGTCAGCCTTGTGCCGTTATAGTAACCACCGTACCTGCCGGTTAAGATCACATTGAAAAGCTTACGGTTATCTGACATAAATGTTGTCCCAACCTCATTCCAGTAGAATTTTTTATTTAATAAAAGCTTCGGACCGCCGGTATTGGTTGGATCAAATGGAGCACGGAGCCTTATGAAAGTTTCCTTGACATCCACCGACAATGAATTCCTGTTCATCCATTCAATGCTGTAAAGAAACTGTGTTTCCCTGTCGGTGAGCGAAAAGGATGATTCCGGATCAAAAAACATGTCAAGCTTCAAGCCGGGTCCATGGTTGGCAACAGAGCTCTCATGAGGGAAGAACTTGTACTGAAATGTGGGATTGATCTCGTAATAGCCTGTTCTTCTTACATATCCAGTTTCGGCCAGATAACCTGCGCCCACAATCGACTGGTTAAGAATTGCTGTAATATACTGCGATGAGTATTTAATGTTTGCGGCAATTACGGCATCATCGAATCCTGCACCTTCATGAAACTGCTGATGATAAAATGCTTTACCGGTCCATCTGTTATCGGAGCTGTAAAGATTATATTCAATTCCGCCTATCCTGTTGAATATATTGTCTGTAAGAAGTGAGTCATCTCCTGCATCAATAACCTGTTTATTTATAAAAAAAGCAGAGATATTTGAATTACCCAGGATCCGGCGCTGAATGGTAGCAACCATATAATTGGCAGCATTAATAGTATCTTTCCTGACTGTCTGAATATCCATCAATCCTATTCTCCAGTTGTTACCCAGCTTCCCGCTCAGCCGGGCTCCCGCCATCACAGGGTTATCCAGTCCTATCCTTCTTGAAAAGAAAGGTCTTACCGTTTCACTTCCGAGACTGGCAAACAGGTCGCTGTTTTCGAGATAGAACTGTCTTTTTTCAGGGAAGAAGAGCTCAAACCGGTCAAGATTGGTCTGTTGCCTGTCAACTTCAACCTGTGAGTAGTCTGGGTTAAAAGTAAGGTCCAGGTTGAGTGAAGTTGCAAGCATAACCTTTGCGTCGATCCCTGCCGAAGGTTTGGGTTTAATATCTTCATTATTAAGATTATCCTGGGTAGCTTTAAGTGATAAATAGGGTATAAGAGAGAATCTCATTCCTGAAGATGGCAATGGTTTGTCCCATACGAGCGACCCGGTATAGGCAAGAGTTGCAGTCGCAAACTGCCGGGGCATCGGCGCCCAGCTTGATTTTTCGTTTGTCTTGAGGTCCTGCCGGCTAAAGTTTATTCCCCACTCAGGGGCACCGCCATGGTAGCGCATGCTTCGGAATGGTATTGCAAATTCCGCCACCCACCGGTCATCATAGCTCTTTACTGCCGATAGCCATTTTATATCCCAGTTGAGGTTAACAGTCCCTCCGTCTGCCTGAACACCATCCCATTGTGCTCCTGCAGGTGAAATACCGAAGGCGAAACCATTTGTCTGATCATTATATGTATCGATAAATACAATGAAATTATCGTTCTTCATGAAGTTGAAATCGCGGCGCAGAGATTCCACAGGCCTTTTCCCTGATGTAGGATCAAGACAGACAATACCCATATATAGTGTTGACGGTGTATATGTCAGTTTTACCTCTGTCTGGGCAATTGCATATCCGGTGTCAGTAGGCAGTACCCTTCGGAGGCGATCAACTTTTTCTGCAGTAGCCCAGACTTCTTCATCCAGCAATCCGTCAATAGTTATATTATCAGTGGTCTGGCTGATGTTAATACGGTATTTATCACGGTTTATTCCCCTTGACTGACCATGAATAAAAATGCTTCCGGATATTGTGATCGTAAAAAAGAATATTATTAACCTGCGCATCAGTGAGAGTAAATTCAGCGCAATTTAAAAAAAAACAAACACCCATCATATTTTTGCGCTGGCAAACCAGCATGATTTGTTTTTAACATCAGGGATAACTAACTTTATAGGATATTTAAATTTTGAAAAGATGGGAAATTTTGGAGCTACTGAGATCATCCTCATACTTCTGGTTGTGATACTGCTTTTCGGAGCGCGCAAAATACCCGAGCTGATGAAGGGCATCGGGCAGGGAATGAAGGAATTTAAAAAGGCCTCCAAAGTGGAGGATGACCCTGACAAGACGAGCGCCGAAGACAAGACCAAAAAGGAAGAATAGTCAGGGCATTAAGCTTCAGGGATCAATCTGTTACCAGATATTTTGGTGCTTTTCTGTGTTTTGATGCCTGTTCATAGCTGTAAGCAATTTCAATCAGCAATGGTTCACTCCAGGCTGTCCCGATGAATGTTATTCCGACAGGCTGCTCGCCGATAAAGCCCATCGGGACTGTTATGGCAGGGTAGCCTGCAATAGCAGCAAGTGAAGAATTTCCACCAACATAATGATCACCTAAAAGAAGGTCTGTTTTCCACGCTGGTGATCCGGTCGGTGCTATTAAGGCATCCAGCTCATTGTCTTTCAGCATTTTATCAATGCCTTCATCTCTGGTTGCCTTCATCATTTGATCGAAGGCTTTCCTGTATTCAGGAGTGCTGAGGTCCCCCTTCTTCTCTGCATCAATGAAAATCTTCTGGTCAAAATACCTCAGCTCAGCTGTGTCATTTATATTAAATTCAATGAGCTCTTTAAGGTTCTTCACCCGGGCATCATCTCCGAGCTGCACCAGGTATTTATTCAATCCATCCTTGAATTCGTACAGCAGAACCTGAAATTCTGCATCCTCGTATTCCCTCCGGGCAGGAGCTTCGACTTCAATTACCTCAGCACCCTGTAAAATCATTAACCTGGCTGCGTGAATAATCAGGGTATCAACCATGTCGGAATAACCACCCGAATTTTTTACCAACCCGATTCTTTTCTCTTTCAGTCCGTTGACCTTCAGAAATTTTGTATAGTCTGTAAGATATTTACCTTCGGACCCAAGTGTTTTAGAGTCAAGCGGATCCACACCGGTCATTGCTCCAAGGCAGGCAGCTGCATCTTCAACAGTCCTGCACATGGGCCCCGGAGTGTCCTGGGTGAATGATATAGGTACGATCCCGGAGCGGCTTAACAGTCCTACTGTCGGCTTTATTCCAACAATACCATTATTGTTTGACGGGCATACAATAGAGCCGTCTGTTTCTGTTCCAATTGCCGCCATACATAAATTTGCAGAGACAGCGACTCCTGATCCCGAGCTGGAGCCGCATGGATTACGGTCAAGGACATAAGGATTTTTTGTCTGTCCTCCGACAGCGCTCCATCCGCTTGAAGAAACCATGGAACGGAAGTTTGCCCATTCACTCAGGTTTGATTTTGCTATGATCACCGCCCCGGCATCTCTCAGTTTCTTTGCTATGAAGCTGTCATCTTTTACAAATGAGCTCCTTAACGCATTCGAACCGGCAGTAGTCGGCATGTTGTCCTTTGTATCGATATTATCCTTAAGAATTACAGGAATGCCATGCATAGGTCCCCTGATTTTTCCTGCTGCCATCTCCCTGTCAAGTTCTTCAGCAATCCGGATCGCATCAGGATTAATAATTATGATTGAATTAAGGCAGGGTCCGTTTTTATCTATAGCGGAGATCCGGTCAAGATAAGCCATAGTCACCTCTTTTATTGTGTATTTGCCTGATTTATAGCCTTGCTGAAGGTCCGAAATAGTCATCTCTTCCAGCCAGCTGTTTGTTTCGTCAATCCTGACAGGCGATTTACATGTGACAACAATGACAGCACATGTCAATAGAAGGACAAATCTTTTTATATGGCAGTTTTTCATGGTAGTTAAATTTTCTTAAAGGATATGCATGGTAAATATGTAAAATTATGATTAAATCTTCAATTTTAATATATTTGTTGATACGCCCTTTACCGGCGAAGCACTTCTCTTTAGGTCTGTTCAGTAGCATTATATACCGGCATTTTTTAATTATGAAAAATATCTACCTGAAGTTTTTGGAAACTCAGCCGTCTCATCCGGGACTGGTAATCGCCACTGTTATGGAAAGCCAGGGATCGACTCCTCAAAAACCGGGGAGCTCGGCGCTTTTCGATGGTAAAGGTCTTTTATCCGGGACTGTGGGTGGCGGAGTTGTTGAAGGCCGGGTACAGGAATTTGCACTGAGGAGCAGCCTCACAAAAGAATCCGGTTATCTGCATTTTTCTCTCAGCAAGGATACCTCACACAAGGAGGACGCAATATGCGGCGGGAAGACATCTGTTCTCGTTGATGCAAATCCGGACAACCATATTTCTGTATTTAAAGCCATCAGTAAATCGATATCTGAAAATACTCCGGGTGTCCTGATAACTATGATGACCATTATCAGGGAGACAAAGGTTCTCATCAACCGTTACTGGATGACACAAAGAATAAAGCCTCCCATACCTGTTGAGTTCATGGAGAAAATTGAACCTGAGGTAATGAGCATGCTGTCATCTGCTGGCAGTGAAGATATCAGGAAGATGGAACTCTCCATTCCCGGTGAGGAACCATCATCCATTTTTTTCCTTGAGCTCCTTCTGCCTCCTGAACACCTTGTGATTGCAGGGGCCGGCCATATAGGAAAAGTTGTGTCTCACCTGGGTAAAATGCTTGATTTTGAGGTTACCGTGATTGATGACCGTAATGAATTTGCCAATAAAGATAATCTTCCTGATGCAGATCATATAATAGTCAGGGACATTGGTGAGGCGATGCAGGAAATTGAAAAGAACTCAAATACATATATTGTAATCGTAACCCGGGGTCATAGTAATGATGCAGAGGCTTTAAAGCCATGCCTCGGATCTGATGCAAGATATATTGGAATGATCGGAAGCCGGGCAAAAACAGCCAAATTGCACAATAATTTTGTCAGGAATAATTGGGCAACCGAAGAGCAGTGGAGCAGGATATTCACTCCGATAGGACTGGAGATAGGATCAGTAACGGTGGAGGAAATTGCGATAAGCATTGCGGCACAACTGGTGTTAGTAAGGAATAGTAATGTCTGAAATCTGGGCCATAATACTTGCAGCGGGTGAATCAAAACGTATGCATCAACCCAAAATGCTTCTGCCGTTCGGGGATAAAACGATCATTGAAAAAGTTATCGGAAATGTTATTTCCTCAGGTATAAAAAGAGTGATAGTAGTCCTGGGATCCAATAAGGATAATATTTTAATATTGACAAAGAAATTGCCTGTGATGAATTGTTATAACAAGAATTACAGGCAGGGTATGCTCTCATCTGTTCAGAGCGGATTCAGACAGCTGGATGACACCTGCAGGGCAGTGCTTGTTTTCCTTGGTGACCAGCCGGGAATCGGTCCGGATGTAATTAATAGCCTGACAGATGCCTACGGCAAAACTGGAAAGGGGATCATAATGCCTGTGTTCAATAATGAGAGGGGGCATCCCCTGCTTTTTGACAGTAAATACAGGGATGAAGTTATGGGGCTTGATCCATCTGCAACTCTCAGGGACCTTGTCCAAAAATTTGCGGATGATGTGCTTGAAGTTGAGGTAAAAACAGAGTCAGTTCTGAAAGATATTGATACAAAAGATGATTATATAAATGAAATAAATAAAACCAACTGAATATGGAAGAGACTATTCGTTTCAAACTAAACGGTAAAAAAACCGAGCTGACCACAGATCCGGACCAGACTCTGCTCTGGGTTCTGCGGAACCAGCTGGGATTTACCGGGACAAAATTCGGCTGTGGAATCGGATTCTGCGGAGCATGTACCGTTCTGATCAATAATGAACCGGTCAGATCATGCATGATGCCGGTTAGCGGGGCAGCCGGGAAGAGCATTGTGACTATCGAAGGACTGGCAAAGAACGGAAATCTCCACCCGCTTCAGAAAGCATTTATTGAACATGATGCTCTTCAGTGCGGATACTGTACACCGGGAATGATCATAACAGCTGCCGGTCTTCTGAAGAAAAATCCTTCACCTACGCGCCAGCAAATAATTGATGGAATGGAGGATAACCTTTGCCGATGCGGGGCACATAACCGTATTATTGAGGCAATACAGACAGCAGCAAAAGAAATGAAAGGAGGGAAGTAACCATGAAAAAGACAGAATCCAACCCGGGAATGAAAAGAAGAAGCTTTGTAAAACTGATGGGAGGAGGGATCTTTATTTTCTTCCAGCCATGGAGCATACTCGATCTGTCAGCATTGCCGGCAGACCAGGCCAGAAGCCTGTCAAAAGACTATAATGCATTTATCAGGATTGCAGAGGACGGAACTGTTTCTTGTTTCACAGGCAAGATTGAAATGGGTCAGGGAATAATAACATCGCTTGCACAGATGATGGCTGATGAGCTGAATGTGTTGCTTGAAAAGGTGAAGATGGTAATGGGTGATACTGACCTGTGTCCTTACGATCAGGGCACCTGGGGATCATTGACAACGAGGAGCTTTGGACCGAATATGAGAGCTGCGGCTGCTGAAGCGAGAGCAGTGCTGCTCGAGCTTGCATCATCAAAGCTTGGCGTACCTCCTTCACAGCTTGAGGTAAAGGAAGGGATCGTTGTTGATACTAAGAATCCACAGAATGCAATTGCTTATGGCCAGCTTGCTAAAGGCCAGAAGATTGAGAAGTTCCTTGATGTTAAACCATCCCCTGAAGATCATACAAAGTTCACATATATGGGGAAACCCTATAAGCACAGCGATGCAAAGCTGAAAGTTACCGGGGAGGCAAAATATGCTGGTGACCTGAAGCTTCCGGGAATGATCTTTGCAAGGATATTACGGCCGCCGTCACACGGCGCAAAACTGTCTTCAGCTGATGTATCCGGAGCAGAAAAGATAGAGGGAGTACAAGTTGTACGTGACGGGGACTTCATCGCAGTGGTAAGTGAAAACCGCAACAAGGTTGATGAGGCCATCCTGAAAATAAAAGCAGATTATACATTTGATGAGCTGAAGGTGAATGACAGAACCCTCAAGGATTGGATGCTGAAAGCTGATTCACGCGTGAGCATTGCAAAAACTGAGGGCGATATTGCTGTCGGCCGCCAGCAATCAGATAAAGTGTTTGAACATACCTATAATGATCCATACCTGGCCCATGCAGCAATAGAAACACATACTGCCCTGGCTGCATTTGAAGGAGATAAGGTGACAGTATGGGCTTCAACACAGTCGCCCTTCGGACTTCAGGACGGAATTGTCCGTGAACTTGGCCTTCCACGCGAAAAAGTAAGGGTGATAACCCCGTTTGTCGGAGGAGGTTTTGGAGGCAAGGCTGCATATCAGCAGGGGGTTGAAGCAGCCCGCCTGGCTAAGCTGACAGGTAAGCCGGTGATGGTAGTATGGACGCGCGATGAAGTATTTTTCTATGATACATTTCATCCGGCCGGTGTTGTCAGAATAGCCTCGGGTATGGATAAATCGGGCAGGATAACAATGTGGGATTATCATGTTTATTTCTCAGGTACCAGGGGCGCTGAAACCACGTATGACGTTCCGAATGCCACCACAACAAGCTACAGCGAAAATACCAAGGTGTCCCGTGTACATCCTTTCGGCACAGGACCATGGCGTGCTCCCAACAACAATATGAACACATTTGCCAGGGAGTCGCAGATAGACATTATGGCATCTGCTGCCGGAATTGATCCGCTGGAGTTCCGTCTGAAGAACCTGAAGGACGAAAAGATGATAGCATGCTGGAAATCAGTTGCTGAGAAGTTCGGATACAGTTCTGCCAAAGCGCCCAGCGGCAGAGGAATAGGCATAGCATGCGGGACAGATGCAGGGACCTGGCTGGCAATGATGGTTGAAGTGAAAGTAGATACAAGTAATGGAAAGGTCACAGTGTTGCGTGTCGCATGTACACAGGATATGGGATTATGTGTCAATCCCCAGGGTGCGCTGATACAAATGGAAGGCTGCATAGCAATGGGGCTCGGGTATACTTTCACTGAAGAGGTCAGGTTTGAGGGAGGTAATATCCTTGACCGCAATTACGATACATACCAGATTCCGAGGTTTTCCTGGATACCCAAAACCGATTGCGTGATACTTGACAGGATGGATCAGGCTCCCCAGGGCGGGGGCGAACCTGCTATTATTACCGTCGGGGCGGCTGTCGGCAATGCTATATTCGATGCAACCGGCGCGAGATTGTTCAGGATGCCATTTACCAGGGAAAGAGTACTGGAAGCACTGAAGAAAATATAGTTAGTCACACGTACCCATCCCCTTTGTTCCCCTCAGGAACGACATGTACCCACCCCCTTAATCCCCCTCCCTACTTTGTAAGGAGGGGGATATTACATTGGTATACAATAACATAAGCCTCCTTCCTTGCCAAGCGGAGTGCTGAGCGTAAAGAAATAGCCCGGTGGGCTATTTTAGTGAAGAGCCGGTTTGCAGGGAAGGGGATTGGGGGATGGGTACATGTGATTAAAAGGAGAAAGAGATCTAATAAATAAACAAAAATAATAAAGGAAGTATTATCCCTATTGCCGTCAGGATCGCCCCTCGGCTAGTAATACCATTCTTTCCCTTGACAATGAATAGTCCGGTGACAGTCACCAGTATAAGCGATACGCAGAAGATATCGCTGAAGTATTTCCACCACACACCGGGATTATAATGGAGGAAATTCACCTGGTAAAAGAGTGGCCTCTTGCTGATCCTTTCAACTGTTCCCTGGCCGGTAAGCGTGTTTATCCTGACAGAGCCTCCTTCAATGAATATTGTAAGGAAATTTCCTGAAGGAAAATAAAATGTCTTGTATTTGAGATCTCCGGGAACGCTTGTTAGTATCTCCCGGGCAGTCTTTTCGTTCAGAGTCTCACGGGTGATATTTATCTCTGTGCTGAAGGTCCTGTTGTCAATGATATAATTCGGATTCCAGTCGTTCTTGTGATTGAGCGCTATACCCGATATGGCATAAATAATCGTCATGCCGGCAATCAGATAGCCGATATCACGGTGTGTGATCCTGTTAATTTTTGAAAAGTTCATATAAAAATAAATTAACCGCTAAGGGCGCAAAGTTTTATCGCAAAGGTCACAAAGGATTATTTTTATGTTAATGACTTTGCGTCCTTTGCTATTGCTCTGCGTTCTTTGCGGTTAAATTTGATTTATAAAATAGTTTATTTTACAACTGTATGCTTGTTATAGACCATCATCAGTTCAGAAAGAACAGGCTGGGCTGCAAGAGCTTTTTCAGTTTCGCAGGTATCTCCTTTGGTGATATCCACGGATTCTGCAGCAGCTTTCATACCCTCTTCTTCAGCCATGGCTGTAGCTTCAGGCCTGGTAAGAGTTCCTTCAACGACTATTTCACTGCCAAGCAATTCCATGGGGAATTTTGGCATTTCCTCACCGGCAGAGACAAACAGCCTGACATCCGGGTTCTCACCGGTAATAAACATCTTTTTGCCGCTGTATGTGCATACATGAACCACCTTGCCCTGAACGCTGATCTTTTTCCCGATATAATTTTCAGGATTTTCGATAAGAGATGCAAATTCAACTTTTACTGCTTCCTGAGGAGCTTCATCTTTAACAGCAGCTTCTTTTTTGGTCGTATTGCCGCATGAAAAAAGAATAACAGCAATAGCAATGAAAGAAATTGTTTTTCTGATCATAATAATTAGATGTATAATTAATAAATATGTTTTAAATTGAGATTGCAATAATACTGATTTTCTTTTAAAAAAATGAGGTTACCGATAATGAAATATATAAGAACTTCTGTCTTCTTAACTTAAAGATTCCTCATTACGTCCATATAAATCGGGACTCCATTCGCAATTCCGAGCGTTAGCGAGGAATCTCTTGCTTTCATTCATAATTATGACTAATCCTCATTTAATTTTATTTCATATTTCATGGAATATCTAACTTTGATATATTGTCTAATAGATAATCAACCAACAAATTATTAAAATATGGAAAAAAATGTAAAGAATCTTCAGATCGCATTATCTGCGATGGTAATTCTTGCTTTTCTTATGATGCCTCTTACACTTAATGGCCAGGGAGGAAAAGCAAATTTTGCAGGCACGTGGACATTAAATGCTGACAAGAGTGATATGGGAGGAGGTCCGGGCGGCCCACCACAGGGACAGCCCCCTCAGGGACAAGGTCAAAGAATGGGTGGATTTGGTGGAGGTGATTTCACAGCCACTCAAGATGCAAACCTTCTTTCAGTAACCCGAACCAGAACAAATCAAAGTGGTGAGTCAGTGACCACTACCTCAAAATACACTCTCGATGGCAAGGAAAGCGTTAATACCACAGGCAGAGGTGAAAGCAAATCATTTGCAACGTGGACAGATGATGGCAAAACCCTTAAGATCGCAACCTCACGCACTTTCGATATGGGTGGCGAGACAAGAACCATGGCTTCCACCGAAGAATGGACCCTTACAGATGCAAAGATACTTACAATAAAAACTATAATGAGTACTCCTGAGGGTGACAGAACATCCACAAGGGTTTATGATAAAAAGTGACAACTGATTTTTCATGAGAAAAAAAAGAAGGATTCAGTGTGAACCCTTCTTTTTTATTCTAACCCTTTTTTACTAATGAAATCCTTGTTAATTCAAACCCTTTATTTCCATCTTGATTATTTCATTCATTGTACTTTCACGGTTCCTGATAACCTGGATCAGCTCTTCTCCCGCAAGCCTGAACTTACCGGCATCTTCAGGTATCTCAAGATATAGAACCGTCCCTGCCTTTAGCCCTTTTTCAATCACAGTTTCCTTATCATTCGATTCACCCGGAATTACTACCTGCTTTAAACGATTTCTGGTATAGACAACAGGGATACTGTCAATTCCTGTACGAACACATTCATTCGGGATATATGTGACATTATCAAGAGTCTTAACAGTGATTTTATTATTTGTGGTCATTGACGGTCTGAGTGAATAATCCGAGCCATCAATTTTTATCATTACTTCAAAGACTTTAGAATCGCTGTTTGGCAGCTTTTCACCGATATTGGCAATGGTCATTACCGAGCCTGTATATGATTTATCAGGGAAAGCATCAACAGTGATGCTGACAGGAAGCCCTGTTTTTACCTTATTTATCTCTATCTCGCTTACATATACTTTTGAGAGCATAGATGAAAGATCTGGCAATGTGGCTACAACACGATCCATGGGATTTACTGATCCACCGGCTTTTCTTTTGCTTCCCATCCGGTCCTTTTTGTAAATGATCATTCCTGATGATGGTGCCTTAATTACAAAGCCTGCCAGTACCTCTTCATAATCCCTGACTCTCCTTCCAAACCTGTTGATCCTGGTATTGATATTCTGGACCTTAATTTTAGACTGAGCAATACCAAGGGTATAGCTTCTTCTCATCTGTTCGAGCACCCTTTGAGCCTTATCGTAATTTATTTCTGCCTGCCGGATCGTTGTCGGAGGTTCATATTTTGAGTTTCTGAGGGTTATCCTGGCCTCTTCCACAGTATGGATCTGATTCTCAATCTGATCCCTTAAATTACTGAGTGTCAAAGCAGTATCCAGCAGAGCCATTTCCAGATCAGTATAAAGTGTAGCCACCCTTTCCTGCTCATCCTTCAAAGTATTGGCGAATTCTGTCCTGTCAAGTGTTGCCACCCAGTCTCCCTCTTTAACTTCAGTTCCTTCCGCTATAAGATCCTGAATCTTGACATTCATTGACCTGATATCTCTCTGCATTGTCAATGCAGGTGCACTGATATCAACGGATCTTTCAGCAACCAGTTCACCGGTTGATGTAATCGCAATTTCGAACCTGCCTTCTGATACTTCAGCAAAGAGACTGGCTGTATCTTTTTTTGCCGTGATCTTATTGAAGATAAATAGTGCAAGGATAGCAGCTGCAACTACAATGCCGGTTATAATAATTGTCTTCTTCATTTCCGGCTGCGAAAGTATGGAAAAATACCTTTTAAAACTACCTCATTATCAATTTTTAACGAAAATTAACATGCCGGCAAAGATAAAAGATAACCACGGCGTAACACTGAATAAAAACTGAGTTACACGGCTTTTAACAGTGTAACTCCGCCAAACGCCGTGAAACTCTGTGGTTAAATATCCTTATTTATCAATAGTTATTTTGACGCTGCTGCTTTTTAATCCTTTTGATTCTCCTTTAACGATAATAGTTCCGGATGCGCCTTTTTCTGCAGCGACAATAACAAGGCACATCCCATTATATGCTTTTTTGGATTTAGCCTGGAAAGATTCATGACTGGCTGCATCGCCGTTATCTGTTGCGACAATTCTCCCGGGTCCTTCAATGCTGAAATTAAGCTGGTTATTGCTTCGCGGCACAAGAAGCTTCTCCTTATCTTCAATCCTTACAGTAATAAAGATAAGGTCCTTTCCGTCGGCAGTAACAGCAGGACGGTCAGCTGACATCGAAAGCTGATATGTTTTTCCTGTTGTCTTCATGACATCCTCGGCCCATTTCACACCGTTCTTGTAAGCCACGACTTTAAGTTCTCCCGGCTGATAGACAACATCATCCCACTTTAACCTGTATTCATATTGACCCTTCTTTTTCTTGCCCAGCGATTTCCCGTTAAGGAACAGCTCAGCTTCATCACCTGAGGTATAAACATGTACCGGAGTAACCAGTCCTTTTCTTTCCGGCCAGTTCCAGTGGGGAAGGATATGAGCCATCGGCAGGTCAGGTTTCCATCTGGACTGATACAGCCAGAATCTGTCTTTCTTAAAACCGGCAATATCAAAAATACCAAAGTAGCTGCTTCTGGATGGCACTTCTTTAACACCTTGTTCATCAAGAGATTTTTTGATCCGGCCATACATTGGTGAGCCGGGTTTTACACCGGTCAGGTCGCCATAATATGGTGTCGGTTCTCCAATGTAATCGAAGCCAGTCCAGACGAACTCCCCGAATGTTCCCGGGTACTTATCGATCATTTCCCATTGCTGGTCGGCGGTTGTCGCCCATCCGGGATAAGCCAGATCATAAGAGGATATCTGAAAGATGCCTTTTCCCGGAAGATTTTTATCCAGATCACCCTGTACGACAGGGAAGAAATATTCTCCCCTGGAGCTGACAGTTGAAGCTGATTCGCTCGAATGGAATGGCAGGTTATCATTATCTTTCAATGCGAAGAAAGCGTCATACCTGTAGAGTCGGTAATTGATGCCAAATACATCGAGAGTTTTCTGGAAACCATTTGTACCAGAATAATCCCAGTTGCATCCGGATGTAACCGGACGGGTATCATCCTGCGATTTAACAATTGTTTTCAGGCTTAAAGCCAATGCCGGATTATTCTGATCATTCACCTCATTACCGATGCTCCAGATGAATACTGAAGGATGATTACGGTCGCGGCGGATAAGAGCTTTCAGATCCTCTTCGTGCCAGGCATAGAATAACTTATTATAATCTTTTGGTTTCTTTGGAGTTTTCCATGCATCAAATGCTTCATCCTCAACAAGGAAACCCATCTTATCACAAAGGTCGAGCAGTTCCGGTGCCGGGGGATTATGGCTTGTCCTGATTGCATTGCATCCTATCTCCTTAAGTAATTCAAGCTGACGCTCTGCTGCCCGGATATTGAATGCCGAGCCAAGCGCTCCAAGATCATGATGGTTACATACGCCATATACCTCAACTCTTTTCCCGTTAAGGAGAAAACCATTGCGGGGTGTGAACTCGACAGTCCTGAAACCGAAATTGCTTTCAATCCGGTCGGCAACCATATCTCCGTTCATCACTGTGAATGCAACCATATAGAGCTCAGGATCAGTTATATCCCAGAGGGCAGGATTTTTAACAGTCATGTCCAGCCTGAAGGTGTGATCATTCATTCCCATTACAGTAGCAGTTGCAACAACCGATTCTGCGACAGGTTCGTCAGCCGGCTTCATATTCTCATTAAGCTTATATACTGAAGCTTTAACTGACATTGCAGATGGCTCAATAAGATGATTTTCCACCTCTGCTTTTACGCTCACTACAGCGCTCTCTTTTTTAATTTCAGGTGTGGTGATGAAAAGTCCGTTGTAAGCGACATGCATCTGCGATGTTTTAACAAGCCATACGTTCCTGTAAAGTCCGGCACCGGGATACCATCTTGAATCCCAGCTTTTTGTGTCGAGCCGGATAGCAATGACATTCTCTTTTCCGAATGAAACATAAGGAGTAAGATCAAGGCGGAAAGAAGTATAACCATAAGGCCATTCCCCGACAAATTTTCCGTTAAGCCAGACCTTTGCATAAGCCATGGCTCCGTCTATGTCAATATATATCCGTTTGTCTTTGTCTGATTCATCAACTTTAAAATGTTTTCTGTACCAGCCTATGCCTTTCCAGGGAAGCAGACCGGTATCGTTTTCGAGAGTATCACTGAATGGTCCCTCAATTGCCCAGTCGTGTGGCAGATCAAGCGTACGCCAGTCTTTGTCATTAAATGAAGGTAACTGTATGTTCTCCGGTTCTTTATCGGTGGCTACAGATTCATTCCAGGCATTGAAATACCTGGAAAATTTCCAGCCGTCATTAAAGGATTCACGCGACCTGGGTGAGTTCTGGGCTTGTAATGCATCTGATATACAGAGCATTAACCCGATCAAAAGAAACATAAATGTAAATATTCGTTTCATGATACAAATAGTTTGGGATTTTTTTTCAAGTTATAATAATTGGATGGAATTTTAGAATTTGAAAGTCATAATTAATAATGAAATATCAATTTTTTATCAGTTTTCTCACTATTACTTCACCATTTGTAAAGTAAATACGTGTTATATAAAATCCCGGACCTATATGAGACAGGTTCATTTTTACATTATAATCATTGCAGTCAGTTATTTTTCCGACAGGAATACCGGAATAATTATACAGTACTACTTTACTGATAGTTGTGTCAGACTGGATATATAGGTTTTCACCGACAGGATTCGGATAAATCCGGCATATGGGCTTGTGACCACCCTCCTTTGCAAATGATCTGCCTACCATATTTGCATCGAGCCAGGCAAGCCGCGTGCTGATCCAGTTTTTAAATTTTTGTATCTCCCCGCTGTAAGTCAGAGGTTGTTCTCCTGATTCAGGTGTCCCGACATTTATGCCAAGTATCTTCCATTTCTCATAATGACGAATCTGGGCCATGTCAAGTAATGCTGCAACTGAGTCAATAATATGATTAATATGTGACTGACTAAGGATATTTTTTCTGAGGATATAATATTTATCATGAATTTCATTAACGAAGTTCCTGTCCTGCATAAGCCGTATTTCCCAGGAAGGAGGAACCGGCCATGCAGCACATTCATTTATTTTATAAGCCCATCCGTATCCGTCGGTCCGGTTGAAATGAATACAATTTTCAGTAATGTTCTTCCATGCCCAGTCGAAATCCCAGACAGGACCTGAATGGATCCGATCATCGTTACTGTCTTTGTCCTTATAATAAAACCGGCTCTTCTTATATGTATCAACATTTCTTGTTATCTCTCCTAAAATAAAATAATCAACAAAGGAGTTGACATCAAGATAAGCCCTGTAGCCGGTCTGCCGGTCATAGAAATCAGGACTGTAAAGCGTGGTTTCAAATGTATTGACGTAATCCTTCAGATAATTCTTTTGCTGAAGTGTCAATTCAGCAGGTTTGGGATCGTAATAAACAAAATGTACGTCTGCACCGGGTTTATTCATTGGTGAATAATTACTGAGCCAGCTGTCGTCAGCAGTATAGTAATCATTTTTAAAAATATAGCCGCCGGTAATATCATCTCCGGTATTTTCATCGGGATTAAGATCTGCAACATCTACGCGGTTGTCATCAACCTTGATTTTTTCGGTCAGAAGATATATCCCCTGATATTCGTCATTCACAACCACCTCACAGTACCTTGACCGGGGTGCATAATGCCCCATTTCCCTGAAGATCTCAAAAGCAAGAAAATTACGAAGGAAGGTTTTGTCATTGTAATTGGCCAGCAATATCCAGTCGTTTTCTGAAGGCAGTCCCAGTATTGATGTATCAAGATTATTGCCGGCAAGATCACGTGTTTCTATGCCATAAGGTTTCTGGGGAAGTGAGGCCGAGTACCTGCCCCTGATCTCAATACCTATTTTTCCGGAATATATATTTCCGGGATCAGTGACATAATTCAATGAGTTACTCCCGTTATAAATGACCTTCATATCGGCAGTTATTTTTGGTTCATCTATAATTGTTTCTCCCGGCAGTGTATTGATGACTACTAAGGGCAGGTTGGATGAAAGGTTTTCCCTGGTTTCCAAATGATTTACATTCTGAGCAGCAATGTTATTCAACCACCAGGGAAGAAGTAAAACCAGGAGATAAAATCTAATTTTCATTATGCAGCTCAAAAATACTATATAATCAGTATATTTTGTTATTTCAATTTTGTTCGTGGGCTCTAATTTCTTAATTTTAAGTCTCAAACAAAGTCAGTCAATGCAGGTCAATATTTCCGATATCCGTAAATCCCTGAATAAAGCTTTCCTGAAAGTCAGGCCAAACCGTTCACAGATCGAAACGTTCAAGGAGAATATTGTTAAGCTGCTAAACAATATTAATGAATCGGAGTCTGAAGAATTCCATAAGAACCTTTTATCTGATTTTCTCAAGAATACTTATTATTCACAGGGTCATTTCATAAATACAAGAGGCCGTGCAGATCTGGTAATACATACCGGGAAAGATCCTTCATCTCCGGTGGGTGTCCTTTTCGAACTCAAAAAACCCGGCGCCGGATCTGAAATGCCTGAAAAGGATAATCCGAACTCAAAAGCATTCAGCGAGCTGATACTCTATTACCTGCGCGAGAGATTCAATGAGAAAAACATTAATATAAAACACCTCATAATTACAAATATTTACGAATGGTTCATATTCTCATCAAATGACTTTGAGAAGATTTTTGCAAACAGCAAAACCCTTAAAAAGGATTTTGACGATTTTGAAGATGACCGTCTCGCCGGTAACGCCACTGATTTCTTTTATAAAAGTGTTGCAGAACAGTTTGTAAATGAGACTGATGCAAAAATTGATGTTACACATTTCGATATCAGGGAGTACGAGGATATTATCAGGAATACCGACAGGCCCGACGATAATAAGCTTATTGCTCTTTATAAGATCTTCACGCCTGAGCATCTTCTTAATCTCTCCTTTTCGAACGACAGCAACTCGCTCGACAGATCATTCTATTCGGAGCTGCTTCATATTATAGGGCTTGAAGAGACAAAAGAGGGAAGCAAAAAACTGATAGGAAGGAAAATAGAAGGGAAAAGAGACCAGGGCTCGCTGATAGAAAATGCTATTAACATCCTGAAGCATGAAGATTGCCTGGCAGGACTGACTAAATGGTCCGACTATGGGACCACAGCTGATGAGCAGCTCTATAATGCAGCGCTGGAGCTCTCTCTGACCTGGATAAACCGGATCCTTTTCATGAAGCTTCTCGAGAGCCAGCTTGTGAAATATAACAGCGGCGACAGATCATTCAGGTTCCTGAACAGAGAGGTAATTGCCGGTTACGATGAGCTTAACCGGCTCTTCTTTCAGGTGCTGGCAGTCAAAGAGGAGGAGAGGGGAACCGGAGTGAAGCAGAAATATTCAAAAATTCCGTTCCTGAACAGCTCCCTTTTCGAACCATCGGAGCTTGAGCACAATACCATCAGGATCAGCAGCCTTGAAGATAACCTTGCCATCCCTTTGCCGGGGAACACTGTTCTGAAAAACAGTACAGGTAAAAAGCTCACGGGCGGGATGAGCGCCCTGGAATACCTGTTCAGATTCCTCGATGCTTACGACTTTTCCGGCGAAGGATCGGAAGAGATCCAGGAAGAGAATAAAATTCTTATTAACGCCTCGGTTCTGGGACTGATCTTCGAAAAGATAAACGGCTATAAGGACGGCTCATTCTTTACCCCCGGATTCATTACCATGTATATGTGCCACGAGACGATAACAAGAGCAGTGGTGCAGAAATTCAATGAGGCAAAAGGATGGAGCTGTGAAACAATTAACAATGTTTACAATAAGATAACCGATATAAAGGAAGCAAACAGGATAGTCAATTCGCTGAAGATCTGCGACCCTGCGGTGGGCTCGGGGCACTTCCTGGTATCGGCTCTGAATGAGATAATTGCAATTAAATCGGAGCTTGGGATACTGGCCGACAGGGAAGATAAAAGATTGAAAGATTATAATGTTGAAGTGATCAACGACGAGCTGGTGATCACCGGTCCCGACGGGGAATTCTTTGAGTATAACCCGAAAAATAAGGAGAGCCAGCGAGTCCAGGAGACACTCTTCAGGGAGAAGGAGATCATTATCGAGAACTGCCTCTTCGGCGTGGATATAAATCCGAACTCGGTAAAGATATGCCGCCTCCGCCTCTGGATCGAATTACTCAAGAACGCCTATTACCGGCAACAAGTCATCAGCAACCGCCATCCCACACCCCTAACCCCCAAGGGGGTCCAACCAGCAACCAGCAACCAGCAACTCGAAACTTTACCCAACATTGACATCAACATCAAGTGCGGCAACTCCCTGATCAGCCGCTATCCTCTTGATGCCGACATTAAGAGCGCCCTTAAATCGGCCCGGTGGAATGTAGATAACTACCGTGAAGCCATTATGACCTATCGAAATGCACCCACGAAAGAGGTGAAGCGGAACATGGAGGAGCTTATTGAAAAAATAAAGAGCCAGTTCGAAACGGAAGTTGCAAAGAACGACAAACGGTTCATGAAGCTTTACAGGATGACGGGAGAGCTCGCCGGACTGACCGACCAGGGAATACTATTTGACAAATCGAAAAAAGAGAAGTATGAGTGGAACAAAAAGGTAAAGAAGCTGACAGAGGAGATGCAGAAGGTTGATACAGAGATTGCGGAAATAAAGAGCAACAAAATTTATGAGAACGCCTTTGAATGGCGGTTTGAGTTCCCTGAGGTTCTGAATAATGATGGTGATTTTGTTGGATTTGATGTGGTGATAGGGAATCCACCATATGTAGTTGTGGATAATTCAATATATAGAGATTATAAAACACAACGATGTTCAGACCTTTATTGTTATTTTATAGAACTTGCCTTATTAATAGTTAAGAATTCATATCAAATTGGTTTAATTACACCTTCGTTATTCCTTAAAGGTGTTAAATATGACGATTTGAGATCTTTCTTACTAAACTACACTATCCTTAAAATAGATAATCTTGGAGATGGTGTCTTCATTGATGTGCAGATGCCAACTGCTATTTCATTTTTGAAGAAGTCTTTAACTGATAAATTTATTACCTGGGAAAATATATTAGATTTAGATCCATTAATTATTAAAATCTCAACGAATTCGGTTCAACTTAAAGAGTTAGTGGAAATTCACCGTGGTATTGAGATAGGTAAAGATAAAACCTTAAAAGAAGGAACAATTCCGGTACTAACTGGTGAAGATATCGGCAGATACTATTATACTATTGATAAGTATATCTCCGGACAGGTATTTAATCTATTTAAAAAGGATGAGAATTATTTTTCTGGTAATCGATTAGTTATTCGAGAAACTGGATCTAATATATCTGCGACTTTTTTATATGAAAAAATTATATCTAACCGTAGCCTATACTCAATTAAATCAGATTTGAATAAAATAGATCTTAAGTATCTTCTTGGAATTCTTAATAGTAGACTTCTTCAGTATGTTTATACTAAGAAGTTTAAGGCAGAAACTGATGTTTTTCCAAAAATTAGAATTGTCCAAGTAAAACAATTGCCAATTGCTTTATCTGATTCAACAATAATGAGTAAAATCTCAACAATTGTTGACATAATATTAAACCAAAAAATATTAGAAAGTAGTTACGACACCACCTCTCTTGAATCCGAGATTGACCGTCTGGTGTATGAGATGTACGGGTTGACGGAGGAGGAAATTAAGATAGTTGATGGTAAGATGGTTTGAAGGTTCGATGGTTCGATGGTTTGAAGGTTCGATGGTTCGATGGTTAACGATCAAACGATCAAACGATCACACGATCACACGATCAAACGATCACACGATCACACGATCAAACGATCAAACGATCAAACGATCACACGATCACACGATCACACGATCACACGATCACACGATCACACGATCAAACGATCACACGATCAAACGATCAAACGATCACACGATCAAACGATCGAACGATCGAACGATTGCATGATTTATCATCCGGTTTCGTACATTTACACTACTGTTTTTAAATTCAGGTGAAATGAAAAGATGCTACCTCACATGTTTTGCAATAATATTCTTTTGCGGAATTCTGAATTCCCAGTTCATAGCTCCAACCGTAAGGCATTTTACCAGACAGGATACTCTTCGGGGATCAATTACTCCTGAACGAGCCTGGTGGGATCTTACCTTTTATCATCTTGATATAGTTGTTAAGCCTTCCGATAGCACTATATCAGGGACCAATACTGTCACATACAGGGTTAAAGAATCTTCTGAAGTAATGCAGATCGATCTCCAGGAACCTATGAATATTACCAGGGCTGAACAAAACGGGAAGCTGCTCAGCTATTCCCGTGAAGGAAATGTTTTCTGGATACGCATGGCTGAAAAGCAGGAGCAGGGGAAGATATATTCGGTAATATTAAGCTATAGCGGGAAGCCAAAAGTTTCTGTCAGGCCGCCATGGGTTGGGGGAATCACCTGGAAGAAAGACAAAAACGGACTTCCTTTTATTGCCTCTTCATGCCAGGGCGATGGAGCCAGCCTGTGGTGGCCGTGCAAGGACCATATGTATGATGAACCCGACAGCATGCTTATAAGTGTGAATGTACCTTCAAATCTTATGGATGTATCCAATGGAAGGCTGAGGAGTATCGTAAAAAACAGAAAGAATAAAACAACAACCTATAACTGGTTCGTGGCCAATCCTATAAATAATTATGGAGTTAATATCAATATTGCCGATTATGCTCACTTTTCAGAAGTATTCAATGGCGAAAAGGGCAGGCTCGATTGTGATTACTATGTCCTTAAGGAGAATCTGGAAAAGGCGAAAGTTCATTTCAAGCAGGCGACAATGATGCTTTCAGCTTTCGAGCACTGGTTCGGGCCATATCCTTTTTACGAGGACGGGTATAAGCTGGTTGAGGCGCCGTATCTCGGGATGGAGCACCAGAGTTCTGTGACCTACGGCAACGGATATCAGAACGGATACCTTGGAAGAGATGTAAGCGGTTCAGGGTGGGGTGACAAATTTGACTTTATCATAATTCATGAATCAGCACATGAATGGTTTGCAAATAATATCACATTTGAAGATGCAGCTGACATGTGGGTCCATGAGAGTTTTGGAAATTATTCCGAATGTCTTTATGTTGAATACCACTACGGGAAAGATGCCGGAGCCGAATATGTGCTGGGCAGCCGTCAGAACATCAGGAATGACAGACCCATAACGGGAATATACAATGTCAATTTTTCAGGATCGGGAGATATGTACTACAAGGGCGGGAGCATGCTGCACACCATCAGGCAGATTATCAATGATGATGAGAAATGGAGGAGCATACTCCGCGGTCTTAATGAGAATTTTTATCACCAGGTTGTAAAAGGCTCACAGATAGAAAATTATATAAGTGAAAAGGCAGGCATGAATCTGAAACCTGTCTTTGACCAGTATCTCAGGGATACAAGAATACCTGTTTTTGAATATTTTATCAGGGGAGAGGAGCTTTCCTACAGGTGGAACAACTGCGTGCAGGGATTTGACATGCCGCTCAGGATTTATATCAACAGAGAGCCAAAGAACATTTCTCCGACATCCAGGTTCACAACTTTGAAGCTTGGGGTCACCAATGCGGTTATAACGGTTGATCCGGATTACTATGTCGCTGTATTGAATATGACTGGTAAGTAATGCGTGGTAATAGGCATGGAGATTCCTCGCTGCGCTCGGAATGAAAAGAAAATAGTGTGGTAACATGACGAGTGAGATTCCTCGCTGCGCTCGGAATTGTAAATGTTAGATAATTCGTAGACAATATTTACTTTATACTTAAAATGAATATTTAGTCTATGAGAGATAATACAAGTAATCTGACTCTTACAAGAAACTATCTTCAGAAGTATCGATTCTTAATTAGAG
>JAPLDX010000114.1 GCA_026391215.1 Bacteroidia bacterium | reverse complement strand
ACTAATCTCCCTGAAGGCAAATATAAATTTGAAGTAAAATCAAAGAACCAGTACCAGATGGTTGGAGTCACAGCTTCCTATTCCTTCCATATAAAACCACCCTGGTCACGGGAATGGTGGGCTTACGGATTATATGTAATTTTATTAGTCACTCTTATCTGGATTATTGTTAAATATAACATCCGGCGACTTGTAAAACAAAAAGATCAGTTACAAAAAATTGTTGAAGAACGTACTGCCGAGGTGCTTGAACAGAAAATAGAGATAGAAGTGGCTTATGGACAAATTACTGACAGCATTCAATATGCACAAAAAATTCAGCAGGCAGTATTACCTGCAAGCGATATAATTCAACAATCATTTCCGGAGCACTTTGTGCTTTTCAAACCACGCAATGTTGTTAGTGGAGATTTCTACTGGTATGCAAAAGTTGAAAATCAAATTGTCATTACCGTTGCAGACTGTACGGGTCATGGCGTACCTGGTGCATTTATGAGTATGCTGGGAATGTCACTTTTGAAAGAAATAGTACTAAAGGAATATATGACTCAACCAGATATTATACTAAGACGGTTAAGAAAAGAAATAATCAGATCACTGGGACAAAGCGGTAAGTTTGGAGAGGCAAAAGACGGAATGGACATTTCATTATGTTCCATAAACTTAGAAACAATGGAGATGAAATGGTCCGGTGCATACAATCCATGCTGGATTATAAAAGAAGGAAAATTAATAAAGCTAGAACCAGATAAAATGCCTATTGGAATTTCCATCAAGATGGATAGTTTTACATTACACGAAATAAAGCTGCAAAAGGGCTGGATTATTTATCTTGCCAGCGATGGTTTTACTGACCAGTTCGGAGGACCACATAACAGGAAATTCATGGTTAGTCGGTTTAAAGAATTATTGTTATCTATTTCAAAAAAGTCAATGGTTGAACAGAAAGAAATATTAGACATAACAATAGAGCAGTGGATGGGAAGCGGCAATATAAAGAGGGAACAAACGGATGATATAACAGTCATGGGAATAAAAATCTGATAAGATCAGAAAACTCGTTTTGGAGACAAGAAACGTAGTGATACAGTTCCGCTGCGCGGAAAGGAAAAGTTGCAACCGTATAGCTGAATTTTTTTACTTCGTGAATAACCCGGCTCCCAGGTCAGCACCCATTGTGCCCGGCATCAGATGTAAATAGTTTCTTTTTACAGGATCTTCCTCAATTTGAACGGTCCCTTCCTTTTTAACAATAACATCCTGGCCAAATTTCAATTTAGCCGGGTCAGCTTTTTCACCAAAACCTCCAGGACCTCCACCTTTGTTAACAAGTTCGTTATAGCCAGCAATCAGAGAATTTGAAAGAGAAAACGATACTTTTTCATCTCTGTTTAAGATCCAAAAAACATTGGTGCTCCCGACAACATTATTGTAAAATTTTAAATCTTCGGCGGCTGACCATGACCAAACATTTGCGCCATAATTACCAATAAATAGATTGTGATGTACTTCACAATGCTCGGCAGGTCGATCAGAAAACCAGAATACAATTGCATCTTTACAGTGATAAAAAACACAGTGATCAACTACTATTCCCTGTCCGCTGGCCAGAATTGCCAGATGGTTAGGAATTGCAACCTTATCCCCGACAAACAGGCATTGAGTAATTCTGAGATCATCGAGATTTCTACCTTCTCTCACAATGGGATAATTTCGTCTTACCATTCCTTCCTGTGGCCTTTCATGAACCGGGGTACCTAAGACCCGTAAACCCTGAATGGTAACAAAGCTTGTTTCAATCTGGATTCCGTACGATGCCCCGCCAAGGGGATCCACTCTTCCATTTGGTTTAAAGTCAAGAGGCATTGTTGATACAATTACCGGCATCATTCCAGGGTTCCACCCGGTATCATCCGGTAAAACTGTTGCACGGATAGTCAATCGTTCATCTTTAGAAAAATGCCAGTTCACCGGATGAAAGGTTACTGTGGCATCCAGACCATATATACCTTCAGAAAGATAAATCGTAACAGCTCCTTTACCATTGGCATGATTGACCCTTTCAGCTGCTTCGTTCAATGTTTTCAATGGCTGTTCTTTCGATCCAATGCTATGGTCATTCCCGGAGTTTGAATTGACAAATAAATCAGCAATCTGTCCTTCAACAACCGGATTCATTACAAATACTATCAGCATTATAATGAATAAGTTTTTAATTGTTTTCATAATCTTGATATTTAATACATTACGAGGTTCAGTTTTGGTAGTTAGTTACTGTCTTATATTTTCACTACCACTTTCCCGTTAGCTGTGTTGTTTTCCATTAATGTGTGTGCCTGACCAATCTCATCCAGAGAAAATACTCTTGATATAGCAGGGTGAAGGTTATGTTTATGTATATGTTCAAAAATATCATCTATTGCAGCCTGTGAAGGGGAATTACTCGAAAAGCCTGTCAGATATACTCCGGAAGGCAGGTCCTTAACAGGATAGAAATTGTCGAGTGTTCCCTTTTTACCCAATATGCCTGTGACACAAACAATCCCATGATGCCTTAGCAGGCTGGCTGACTCAAGAAGAGTAACAGCACCGATAAGTTCAAGGATCTTGTTTAAACCGGAGGGAAAGATACTCAATACTTGTGCCTTAAGCGTTCCATCATCGATCACCACATGATCGGCTCCCTGTCGCAGCAAGATTTCATGTTTATTTTCATTTCGTGTGGATGCCAGTACCGTTGCTCCGCAGCTTTTGGCCAATTGTACAGCTGCCAGTCCAGTTGCACTGGTACCCCCGCGAACCAGGAGAGTATCATGCGGGCTGAGTTGCAAACAATCCATGACAGATCCCCATGCAGTAAAATACGTTTCAGGGATGGCTCCCAATTCTTCCCAGTCATAGGTGTTACCTACGGAAAAAACATTTTTTGAAGGAACCATTGTGTATTCGGCATAACTGCCATCGAATGACCGGCCCATTCCGCCCATGAGGGCAACCACCCGCTGTCCTTTCCTGAATCCACTATCCGAACCATCGGCGATTTCTCCCGCACATTCAATTCCAAGGATTCGAGGCAAAGTGATATATGGCGCATTTCCTTCATATTCCCGCATCATCAGCTCTGAGCGGTTGAGTCCAAAAGCTTTTACTTTGATCAGTACCCAGCCTGGTTTCACCTCCGGTATTGAAACCTCACTTACAGTAAGTTGTTCAGGCTCACAGGTTTTATATAATACGACTGCTTTCATTACAAATTCGCTTTTCAGCCTGCTATTTGTTTCCAGCACTGGGGATCAACTCCATAAAAATTACCTGTATACCCGTATGTTACGGCAGGACAGCCACGGCAAAATCTTTTTAATTCACATGAGGAACATTTTTCAAATTTGTTGTAGTCTCTGTAAACATCCATTTTTTCACCGGTGAAAATATCGTATAGATTTTCAGTAAACGCATTACCGATATTGCTTTCAAACCGTCTGCATGCATAAACCTCCCCCTGAGGTAGTATTGTGAGATGACAATTAGAGCAGTTGCAGCCTTCGTAGATCACATCGTCATTAAGTTTTTCTGGCACTTTGAAAAGACCCTTTTCGTGTAAAAATAGAGTCCACAAATGATCCTTGAGATTAAAACTTGTTTCGCTGTCTTTATATTGCTCAAACTTCTGCCAGCAGACTTCCAGTAAGCTTCTGTATTGATCAGGTGTCAGATGTGTACTCTTTTCAAAACTAGTCGGTGCGTACCTTGCAAAAGCAAAGACATTAACTTTATTTTCAACAACAAGATCGATAATCCCGGGTAATTCTTCAGCATTTACTCCTGAAACTGTAGTCATGATCGCACTTCTGATACCTGCTTTATGCAGGCATTTTATCTTTTCAATTGTTGAATCGAAAGAACCCTTTTTTCTCATTGCGTCATGAGTTTCCCTTAATCCGTCAATCGATAGCTGATACCTTTCGCATCCATAATCTTTCAACTTCTTACATACTTTATCATTAAGATGGAAAGGATTTCCAAGTATGGTGAAATCAATATTGTGAGACTTGAACAATTCCATCAGATCCCAGAAACGACTGTGTAGTATCGGATCTCCTCCTGTAATATAGAAATAAGGTATACGATTTGCCTTCTTGCACATATCCTGACAATTTTCAAAAACTGATTCTATCCCAGTCCAGGACATCTCTTTCAAATTGTTATGATTGTTTTCTGAGAAGATATAGCAATGCCGGCAGCGCTGGTCACAACTGTCGGTTATGTGCCATTGAAAAGCAAAGTATTCCATAATTTTATGACTAAAATCTTTACTTTCCCCCACTTCCGCATGAGGAACCGCAGGCTGATGTTTTAGGTTTGTCGTCACCTTCACCTGAACCACAGGCAGAAGGTGCAGGTTTACTGTCGCCAGCGCCACATGATGAAGGTTTTGGTTCGCTGTCACCGGTTCCGCAAGAGGAAGGGGTAGGCTTGGCATCGCCATCCTTTGAACCACATGAGGAACCACAACCGGAAGAAGTCATGTCAAATGATCCTGAAACCATGTAGCTTTGTGCAGAGGTACGTGAAATATATCCACCATCTCCTGCCCATCCATTTAACTTGTTCAAATTGTTCATTCGTATATTTTTAAATTAATAATCAGCAAAGCTATGATAGCATGAGGAATCCTGCAAAGAGGTATCTTACGCACCTATATGGTTAGAAATATTGATTATCAACATTTTAGATATCAATATTTAACAAATAATTTAAAGATCCTTTAATAGAGTAATGACTTATTAGTATTATTACTCTCTTTTTGAGTATAAGATATATATTTGCACCAACAAAATCATAAGAATGAAAGAACTTGACTTACGATTCCCGACATGTCCTATAAGAAATGTATTAGGCCGGTTTGCTGACAAATGGTCTTTGCTGATATTATGCAGCCTTCAGGCGCAAGGCAAAATGCGTTATACGGAAATAAGGAAAGCAATACCAGACATTTCGCAAAAGATGCTTACAAGCTCTTTGAAACACCTTAAACAGGAACATCTGTTGAAAAGAAAAGCTTATGCTGAAATACCGCCACGTGTGGAGTATTCGCTAACAGAACTTGGTCTGAGTCTGATGCCAATAATAGAGAAGATGATAGAGTGGGCTCAGGTGCATTTTAATGAGGTTACAAAATAACGAACGGTTATTTGACAGATGGAAAGCAGTGGAGAATCCCTGGTTGCAACTCTGACAAAAAACTCATATTCGGCAAAAAAAAAGTTGCAACCTTTTCTTATCAGAACTTAAAAGTTCTGATTGCCTTTACGGGAATCATTTAGCAATCCTGACACATATTAACCGGCTTTGATCCCTGATCAGGAGCCTGCCCCCGGCAAGCGCCAGCGGTGCCCAGTTCTGAGCTGCCCCTCCAATTCTTGAAGCCATTGGATCATCACCTGATAGTCCTCCTTCATTAAGCACTTCAGCCGATGCAAGAGGTTTGAATCCGGATGTATCAGGCTCTATAAAATACAAGGACTTCCTGCCGTCAGTAGCCAGAATAAGTCCGTCGGCAAGTATCATGCTTCCTTTATCGAAAGCCGGAGCCCTCATAGTTTTCCACAAGACCTTTCCATTCATGTCCATGCAAGCCAGACCGTCACGTTTGCTGTTTGTTGAGAACTGAGCGTAGAAGTAACCATTATATAATAAGGGCGGCTTGGTATGATCTCCAAAATCGTTATGCTTAAATAGCTCTTTAACGCCATAACTACCATCCGTCTTTTTTTCAACCTTAATCATTACAACTCCATTTTCATATCCTCCGGCGACCAGCACTTTATTATTACCGGCATCAACAGCAGACGGTACCGAAATATGACATTCCCATTCATTGTAATCCCAGAGTAATTTTCCCGTACCGGGTTCTAATCCAACGATTCTGCCCTTGGTTTGAGGCAGTTCACGATGACCAAATGGATTGGTAGATGAAATGACCATGACAATGTGGTCGTTTCCGTCTATTTTTATAACTGCAGGACTGGCATAGGATTCATTCCCGAGATTTGGTGTTTTCCAGACAATTTTGCCTGTAAGCTTATTATAAGCAACAACTCCTGCTCCCGGAGCCTGGGATGATACAATAACCAGATCACCATAGATAAGAGGACACTGAGTGATAGCCCAGATTGGAAGCTGTGTTCCACCAAAATCCGTCCAGATATTTTTATTCCAGACTGGTTTGTGCGTTTTGATGTCTATACAATAAAGATCTCCGTTGTGACCACAGGACCAGACATATTTGTCGTCCACAGCCGGAACGCTTCGTGAGCCGGGAAACATAACAGATCCCGGGGCATCGTAGCTGAACTTCCATAATTCCTTACCTGTGTTAAAGTCAAAACACTTCATTATATCACCTGTCTTATCATCTCTGTCGAGTAAATAGACCTTGCCGTCTTTGATGACCGGGCCGCCATATCCGGGACCCACGTTTACTGTCCATAGAACTTCGGGTCCGCTCGCTGGCCAGGTTCGCAAAATGTCTTTCTGTGGTGATGTACTATTCCTGTTTGGTCCAAGGTACTGAGGCCAGTCCTGTGCGTGGATATTCGACAAACATGCGAATAAAACCATAGAGGTGAAGAGCAGCTTAATTTTTTTCATCTTGAATGTAATTGTTTTGCATTTATACTAATAAAAATATATAATTATGTATCAGGACAATCTGATAGTCCTTCAAAAAGAAAAAACATGGAGTTAACACGAAACTTCACTGACATCGCTTTCTTGTAACGAATTTCTCCAAAATCTAACGTACTTCCCTGTATTCTTTGTTAAAAGCATAAATCAGACCTACATTCCAAAGGAAATCATATTCAGATGGGATATTTGACTTCAGTGGTTTATTTATCAATGCCGATACTGAAAGTGGGAAATTCTTCTTCCTAATTGAAAATGTGGTGTTTAAATACACACCATCCTTATCATCCATTTTCAGGTAGTATATCTCCGGACCAAACCTTGCAACCATATTCTTTGTGATAGGGATGTTAGAAATACTCGGTCTGAGCGAAACCATATAGGTATTTCTGGTTATATATCTTTCTATCCCCCGGGTATAAAAAAGATACATCCCAATACCTATATATTTATTTACCTGATAGTTAGGCGTTATTGCACCTGCCAGGTACCTGGTTGTCCTGATTATTTCCTGTGATGTTCCGGATGATGTATCAGTAATGGACTTGAATGACAGGGAATGATTTGCACGCACATCCATTGTAAACTTATTACTGCTCAATACTTTATATCTCCACCAGAAAACCATGGCCCATGGTTTTCCTTCAAGAGAAAATCGGAATTGAGGTTCGAAAGTCAGTTTTCTTCCCATTGATATATCAAAGACCATGGCAGGTTTTCCTAATGTCAGGTTTGGAATTGTGGAGATACCTTTACTTTGAATTGTGACAGCACCGGTAAAACTATTTATTTTGGCAATGGTACTGTCTTTTTCCTGTGCTGACATTTTTTGCGAAAAACCAACAAGAACGATAAACAGAATAATTGATAAGTAATTATGATGATTTCTGTTAATTGACATATCTATAATATTTTGCGCTTTTAGAAAAATGCAAGTCACTGATCTGTGATAGACGGTCCTTCAATGCTTCACCTTGCCGGTTAAATACCATTTGGTTGTAGCTTATCCCCCATGTTCACTGCCTTTTCAATCACGTCCAGTCTCGCTTTCCTTGGATCAGGCTTACCGACTGGTACACCATCAGGTTGTATATCGAGTATTTTGTTTTTCCTGGGACTGTAAACAGGCCATTTCGGCAGACCTTTACCATTAGGATTGCCGGTCCTGGCGAAGTTCACCCAATAGGCGTTCATCATCCTGGCGACCTCTTTATCCTCAGGTGCTACGGTTGCTCCATCCGGTGCTCTTAGATTATCGAACACATAAGAAATATCGGTTCCGTGTCCGGGGCCGAACCGCATCCGCTCCTTCATGGCAGCTGGTACGTAAGAGAAGAGAAAAATGTAGGCTGGATCACCAACGGCGGCAAAAGAACTCGCGGTGAACCGTGCAGGCTCTGCCCATACCTTGTCCGTGTTAAACCTTGTGACTACCTCAGCGAATTCTTTTTTACCATCAGGATCATAGGCAGCTTTTGCCTCATCTTCAAGTTCCCCGAACAGTGAAAACAGTTCTTCCTTTGAGCTGCTGGCATTAACAAAGGGTCCTCCTATTTCTGCACTATTATTACCGATCATGAGCGGAACGCGTGCCTGCCTGCCTGCCTTGTATGCACTCTCAGCAGTCTCTACAACAAATTTACCGTCGAGGATCGGGCCTGAATAGATACGCGGACCTCCCTGGCCATCATTTTCCTGTCCCCCGTCCACAATCTCTTCAACTTTCAGGGCACGTAGTCTGGCCAGTGCGGCCGCATCTGTACCCTCGATCCCATGTTTACGGGCAAAGTTTATTCCGATAGTTTCCGCTGAAACAGGGTAGTATGGAGATGCATTTTCTTTACTGATCGGCCTGCCGGTCAAAACGCCATCCCGCCCACCTCCGGAATGACTGATCGCCTTTTGGAAAAGACCTTGTGCGGCTGGTATGGTAAGGAGTGAATGTATCGAAACGCCACCCGCAGAAAAACCGAAAATAGTAACATTTTCAGGATCACCCCCGAATGCTGCAATATTTTGCTGTACCCACCTGAGGGCTGCTATCTGGTCCATGAATGCGTAACTGCCTTTGGGTTCTTCCGGATGCTCCCTGCTCAGCGCGGGGAATGCAAAATGACCAAGGCGCCCAAGACGGTAATTGATGCTAATCAGGATTACACCCTGTTTGGCAAACTGATCTCCGGAAGTGTTACCGCTGCCTCCCACAAAGGCGCCTCCGTGTATCCAAACCATAACCGGCAGCTTTGCCCCCTGTACGGCTCCTGCAGGCCGCCATATATTTAAAAACAGGCAATCTTCCGATGAACCCTCCTGAATTGATCCTTGAGCAGCACCCCATCCTGCCGCTGCGCAAGTCTCGCCAAACTTGCTGGCATCACGCTCTCCCTGCCATGCGACAACAGGTTGGGGTGGACGCCAGCGAAACTCACCAACCGGAGCAGCAGCATAGGGAATTCCCAGGAAACTGTCGACATCTCCATTTGTTACACCTCGCAAGGTCCCTGAAGCGGTACGAACAGTTGGCGCTGCTGCAGGGGCAGGAGAATCCTGTGCTAAGGACAAAGTCGAACTTAAGATTACTATGAACAATCCAAGACATATTGCTTTCATATTGATAATTATTTAAATATTAATTATTTACAATGACTTTATTGTTATTGACTCATTCTTAATCCAATTCCTTTTCCTTTAACCATTCCGACATTAAGTCGGCTATCTCTATATTGTTTAAATCTGAAAACGGAAAGTGTGTGTTGCCTTTGATGCCGATTTCAGGCAAGTGAATCACAGTAACGTCCCCTCCGTGTTTATTTACGGCATCCCTCCATAATCTTGCCATTTCAAGACGTGCCCGCCATCCATCCTGGCCGGGATTCGCGATTTGCATCTCCGGTATGAAATCACCATAGTAAATCACTATTGGAATTTTGGTGAGTTTCATAAAATCAGCCATAGGCACTGCTGCAGCCGCTAGAGTTCCGCCTGACATTGGTATGGGAGGAGGCACTTCTCCTTCCGGGAATACAAAGCCGCTACCCGGTTCATAAGATACTATGGCTTTAACATTCTGACTCTTAATTGCTGTCAGCCATCCCATTCCTCCGGAATGCGAATGAGAAACCAGAATTGCCGGACCAATTTTATCGAAAAGCGCCGATATTGCCTTGACATTGACACTAATATCAATAGGTCCGACGTTGGGTGTCATCTGGCGGAAATACTGGTTTAACGCCTCAGTGTCCCGTGAGAACTGCACACCTTCGAAATAGTCTGGCCATACACCTACACGAAATGTTCCGAACCATTGTTGTTCGTCAGGGATTGGATTTATGGTTGCTTCTGTAGTGCTTCGACCTGCATTACCTCTTCTTGGCTGATCAATCAGGTAGACACCAAAACGACGGCGGAGAAATATATTCTGAAAGCCTTCCCTGCCGTCAGGAGTTGTCTCCCATGTTTTTGAAAACTGTCCGATACCATGCCACATTACCAGAGGATATTTGCGTGCCTTCGCCGGTATCTGGTAAAAAATATAAGCATGATCACCCCTGAAGGTTTGCCCGGCGGGAGTCGGATTGTACGGATCGAAAGTGCCGGGATTGGCATTTATGGTTCCGCCAACTGCAAAGCTTCCTTGTTCCGTTATGAGAATAAGCTTGGGATTTTTTGAATTCTGTGCTTCAGCCGTAATAACGACTGTCAATACTAAAACTAAGCATACAGGATTCAGGAAATTCTTTTTCTTTTTCACTTTTACACTGTACTTTGATTCTGCTAATTATTACATATTGTGTAATACAAAAACTTTCTGATACAAAGTTGAGGTAAAATTGAACGATATATGTATACAGATTACTCTTTTCTGTACCTGAATTACTGAATGTGCATTTCCATGTAGTTCAAATACATAAATTAAGTTATAATTTTGAGGGAAATTAAATTACACAGCCATGGACGAAATAATACAACTTGACAATATATCTCATTTTAATATTTTGAGAGGTATCAAAACTCTGCATCCCTTAGTAAGTGTATTTGATTTTTCCAGGCTTAAGCTGATCCCTGAAGCCAGGGCACGCTATGGCTTTTATTGTGTTTTTCTGAAAGAAGCGAAATGCGGAGATTTGAAATATGGCTGCAATTATTACGATTACCAGGAAGGAACCATGGTTTTTATTGCTCCCGGTCAGGTAGTTGGAATTGGGAACAAACCCGGGAGTCCTCAGCCAAAAGGGTGGGCATTGCTCTTTCATCCTGATCTGATCAGTGGAACTTCATTGGGACAAAATATTAAGGAATACACCTTTTTTTCATATGAATCAAATGAGGCATTGCATCTTTCGGAAAAAGAACGGCAGATTGTAATGGATTGCCTTAAAAAGATTGAATATGAATTAAATCAATCAGTCGATAAGCACAGTAAAAGACTGATTGCAGATAATATTGAGCTGCTTCTTAATTATTGTCTGCGCTTCTACGACAGGCAATTTATTACCCGCAGCCAGGTTAATAAAGACATACTTGTAAGATTTGAAAATCTGCTGAATGATTATTTTCAATCAGAAATAACAAAATCCATCGGCTTGCCAACCGTAAAATATTGTGCTGATCAGCTTCATCTTTCTCCCAATTATTTCGGAGATCTGATAAAGAAAGAAACAGGGAAATCCGCTCAGGAAAGTATCCAGTTAAAACTAATTAATATTGCCAAAGAGCGGATATTTGACACAAGTAAATCGGTAAGTGAAATAGCTTATGAATTAGGGTTTAAGCATCCCCAGCACTTTAGTCGCATGTTTAAAAATGTGACTGGGTTTTCCCCTAATGAATATAGATTCAAGAACTAGTGTTTGAGAAAAAGAATCTATTTAATAGAATACTTTCTTAGGTGAAGAGCAAAGACCGTTAGTTTTAGTATCCTATTTGTATCTCATAAAAATGCAAAACCCTTGAGCTATAAAAAGTTCTTCCTGAGATAGTCTTCAAATTTCTCCTTATACTGATCGCCAACGGGAATATATACCTTGCCGAATACAATTCTGCCCCTGTCAATGGTATCTACCATCTGGAGATTCACTATGAACGAGCGGTGAATTCTCATGAATCTTCCGGCAGGCAGTTTGGCTTCGAGTACCTTGAGTGTGGTCTGGGACTGAATAGGTTCAGGGGAAGAAACGGCATAGATCCTTACAGAGTCGTTAAATCCCTCGATGTACTG
This sequence comes from Bacteroidia bacterium, assembly GCA_026391215.1. Taxonomy (GTDB): domain Bacteria; phylum Bacteroidota; class Bacteroidia; order Bacteroidales; family VadinHA17; genus LD21. The sequence continues at coordinate 5,125 of JAPLDX010000114.1, read as the reverse complement.
AATGTCATTGAATTTTAATCTTTTGATCTTGTAATTAGACTTCAGGTACAGGAATTCGTTGTTTGACTCGATATTCTCGTAGGATTTCTTTTCAAGACTGATAATCTTTTCAGCCCGTCGAATTGCCTTGAGAAAATCCTGGTAACTGAAGGGTTTGACAAGGTAATCCACTACTTCAAGTTTGAAACCTTCGATCGCGTATTTCTTATATGCCGTAGTGAAGATCACTTTTGGTCCCGGGGGCATTTGCCTGGCGAATTCGATTCCATTCAGCTCCGGCATCTGGATATCGAGCATTACAATATCAACACTGTTCTCCTTCAGGAAAACGGCAGCCTCAAGAGGATTTCTAAACATCCTGAGAAGCGACAGCTCCGGAGTTTCTTCAATGTACCTGGTAATCAGCTGAAGAGCCAATGGTTCGTCATCAACTGCTACAATTGTCATCATAAGGTCAAATCGATTTTTAGCAATACTTCAAAGGTACTTTCGGTTTTATTTAGTTGCAGGTCATGTTTGCCGGGAAAGAGCAGATCGAGTCGTTTCCTGACATTATTCAAACCTATGCCGGATGATTCAAGACCTGTTTCGGCTGCAGATCCGGATAAGCTGTTAAAGGATCTGAATATTATGATGCTATCAGAGATAGCCATAAATATGTCGATGAATGAATCCTCACGGAAGCTTACACCGTGCTTGAAAGCATTTTCAATGAACGGAATGAAGAGAAGCGGGGGTATCCTGAAATCCTCGTATTCATCGGGGAACTTAACTCTCAGGTCATAATTATCATCAAGCCTGAGTTTCATAAGTTCGATATAATTTGTCATCAGTTCTATCTCATTGCTGAGTTTCGTATCACCTTCCTCCGAATCGTAAAGCAGGTATCGCATCATTTTCGACAGCTTCAATATTGCAGTACGTGAATCCTCCGGGTTGATTGTACTGAGCGAATAGATGTTATTAAGGGTATTGAAGAAAAAATGAGGACTGATCTGGCTTTTCAGAAGGGCAAGCTCTGCATTAAGCTTTGCCTTTTCCATCTCTTCCTGCATTTTTTCAATTTTTGACTGACGTTCAAGCAAACTAAGACCCAGTGAAAGAAATACCATAAAAAGTGAAGATGACATATACCCAATGAAATGGGCATTAGGCACAGCTATAATGATCCCGGGTCTCAACCTAAGAGGTGGTGGTTGTATCCGGCCCTGTTTATCAACGGGTGGCCTGATAAACTGTTCTGAGTTGTCATTTTTAGATATATAACTGGATATCTGCTCGTTGGCAAAGTCAGATATGAAATAAAAAAAGAAAAGAAGAGCCAGTACGGCAATATAATACCTGTACCTTTTTTTCTGAAAGAAAAGCACCGGTACAAGGAACAGGTAATTTGTGTAAAAAATTAAGGCACTTATAGCCGTGATGGTATAATAGACTACGAGGAAATTACTTCCCATCTGGAACCTTCTCGCGGAGTAAATCGGTAAGCCCATAATAACAGCCCAAACCAGGATGTGGAGTATAATCCTGATGGCCTTTTCCTTTGCCCCTTTCCTCATAGTATCTTTAAACAAACAAATTTGATTATAAATTTAATTATTCAGAACTATTTACTGTTGAAAATGATCTTTTATTCATACCTCGGTGCATCTAAGCCTTAGCTCATTGAGAGCGAAGGCTGTTCACCGGGTTTGCAAACGCAGCTTTAATTGCCTCGAAACTTATCGTTGCTAGTGCAATAAGTATAGCAACAAACCCGCCTGCAACAAATAACCACCAATTGATGCTAATGTGATAAACATAATTCTGCAGCCAGTTGTACATGTAATACCAGGCAATGGGTGTAGCAATTGCAAAGGCAATTGCAATGAGCATAATAAATTCTTTTGAAAACAAATAAACAATATTGTATGCGCTGGCACCTAGTACTTTACGAATACCAATTTCTTTGGTTCTCTGCACTGCCATGAATAAGGCTAAACCGTATAGCCCAAGACAGCTAAGGAATATGGCGATGGTTGCAAAAATTTTATACAACTGCGCCAACTGGCTTTCCTGTTTGTAAAAACCTGCAATTTTATCATCCAGAAACTTGTATTCATAAACAAAGTTGGGAAGTGTTTGCTCCCATATTGTTTTGATTGATTGCAGTGTAGAAGAAATGTTTTTCGATTCAAGTTTTATTCCTGCCTGGCTGTACATGGTGATGTTTGTGGTAATAAGCAATGGTGCAGGATAATGGCGAAAGGATCTGTCATTAAAATCTTTCAATACACCTACAACAGGACATTTTATCCGATCACCCCACATAGCTATTTCTTTATTCAATATTTCATCAGGGTTTTTAATTCCCAAACTTTTCATGAGCGACTCATTCACTAAAAATTCTCTTGTCGGACCAGAAGGTTGCAAATTTCTTCCGGCTATCAGCTGTAATTTGTAAGCCGGCACATATTCTTCGTCGGCGAATTTGGTAATAGCTTTAAAATCTTCTTCTTTTATTGCATTGTCAAATTTGAATGAGCTCCAGATATCATTAGCATCTTCAACCGGGGTGTTGGAACTGAAGGTTACTGCCTGCACACCGTTTACTGACAATAACTGTTGCTTTAAATAATCCTCCTTTCTGAACCAAACAGTATCAACACGGAAAGGAACATTTATAATTGCATCTTTATCGAAGCCCAGCGGTTGATCCATAAAATAATTCATTTGCTTTACAATTATGAGAGTTCCGATGATAAGTACCTGTGCAATGATGAATTGAAACACAACCAAGCCCCTTCTTAATGAAATTCCCTTTGCTGTATTGGCTGTTAGTTTACTCTTTAAAGCATTAACAGGACTTAAACGTGATAAAACTACAGAAGGATAAAAACAGGCGAGGGCAGTTACAACAATTGTTATAGTTATAAGAAATAAAATAGTTGCAGAGTTGTTGAGTTTGTTAAATGACAGCGAAAGTTCTAAAAGTTGATTTATATAAGGCAATGCAATAATTGTAATAACACTTGCAAGTATTACAGCACTTATAACTATCAAAAATGTCTCGATAATGAACTGGATTTGCAATTGAGATTTATTACTTCCAAAAACTTTTCTTACGCTGACTTCCTTTGCACGATTAACAGCTTGTGCAGTGGAAAGGTTGATAAAGTTGACGCAGGCAATTAACAGGATGAATGCTGCAATCAGCCACAAAACATTAAGCAGCTGGCGGCTGATTGTTTTGTTGCTGTAATCACCCGTTTGTGTATCGTAATGAACCGCACTTAATGGTTGTATAATATAACTATCCTTATTATCAGGAGATTCCATCTTTCGTGAGTAGGCTCTTAATTGTTGATTAAAATTGTCAACAGAAATATTCGGCGGCAACAAAACATAGCAACCGTAATCAGAATTCGTTCTATCCTTCCAATCGGTGTTTTTTGCCATATCTTCGGTAATGCCTGTTCCAAAAGCCACCACAAGTTTTAGTTGAAAGTCTGTATTGGCAGGTATGGTCGCAAGAATGCCTGAAACTTTCAAAACATCAGTGGAATGGCTGAAGAGAGAGCCGCCTGCTTCCAGGTTAATGGTTTTGCCCAGCGCTGTTTTCCAGTCACCAAAGTATTTTTCTGCAATCTCTTTTGTAAGCAATACATTGTTCGGATCTTTCAATGATTCATATGAACCTGCAAGCAGCGGGTAATCAAACATTTTAAAGAATGAAAGCTCTGTAAAAAATACGCCTTTGTCTTCTTTAAATGATTTAGTCGCTGCTCCGTTATTGTCCGGTATCAATAATTTATCATTGTGGCTTGCCCAAACCGGAGCTACTTGTTCTATTTGGGCAAAAGTTGTTTTCAATCCTTCCGGCAAAGGAAAAGGAACATCTTTTCCAGTATTTGCTGCCTCTGCATGATGATATTCGGTTAACACACGATAGATGCGATCTTTCTTTGAGTGAAAATTGTCGAAGCTTGTTTGAAATTGTATTATGATAAAGATCATCATACAAACGGCAATACCAACAGCCAGGCCGACGATGTTGATAATAGTGTAATTCCTGTTTCGGATCAAACTCCTGAATGCGGTTTTGAAATAATTTTTAAACATAAACAAGTTGTATTGAGTTTTAAAAGCATAATTTAAATGCCAGTTTATTCTGTGTTAGCAGAGTGTGTGTGTCCTGAGGTTTTCAGGCAAAAGTATTTTTTTCACTATTAGAAAATGAATGGAACGGGTAGAAAGCCGGTTTTTATCGGTGAAGAGTTTATTTTATCCCAGCCTGCCAGAGCATGTAAATGATTATTAAATAAGATACCTGGTTGCAACTCTGACAAAAAACTCATTTTCTTCAAAAAAAAGTTGCAACCCCCATCTTCACAGAACCAGTCCAACTCATCCTCAGGATTAGTAAGGTTTTGGGAAGTTCCCAAAAAAAATATGGAGGGGGAGAATAGGAGATGGGGAGATGGGGAGTGCTCGCTCTCACTCTCACTCTCGCTCTGTTCTTGTACCCCGAACCTGCCTGCCGGCCTTGCTCCGCCGAAGCGGCTACGCGAAGGCGATGCAGGCAGGCGGACAAAAGTTGCAACCAGCTTTTTAATCTTATTAGTATTACTACTGTCACTTTAATGCTTTAATTTTGATTGGAATGAATTATCGGTAAGCCGACACAATGATATTGGAATTACGGTGGACCGTTTTTTATTTGACTTGCATTGAACTCTTTCATAACTTTATCACAATGAATCGCTACCATGGCAAGCCTCATCCCCGGTTTTGAATATGACATCTTCATAAGCTATCGCCAGAAAGACAATAAGGGCGACAAGTGGGTAAGTGAGTTTGTTGAGGCTCTTAAAACTGAACTTGAATCAACATTCAAGGAGGAGATCAGTATATACTTTGACATAAATCCTAGCGACTATCTTCTGGAGTCTTATGATGTAGATGCATCCCTGGAAAAGAAACTTAAATGTCTGATTTTTATACCAATTATTTCTCGCACCTATTGCGATCCAAAATCATTTGCCTGGGATCATGAGTTTAAAGCATTTATTGAACAGGCTTCCCAGGATCAGTGTGGTTTGAAGGTAACACTTCCTAATGGTAATGTTGCAACCAGGGTACTTCC
>JAPLDX010000117.1 GCA_026391215.1 Bacteroidia bacterium | reverse complement strand
TAAAGTTATAAAAGAATAGAAAAATAATCACTTCTAATAATGTAATCATGACAAAGCTGAAATTGTTTTGTTTGATTTTTTGTCTGTCTCTGCTTAACGGTGCCTGCGGGCAGAAAAAGTTAACTCCGGAAGGTGCATTTTATACCGGGAAATACAGGAACCTTTTCCTGGAGTACGGCCATTCAGAAAAAGAGATCTCAGCCAGGATAGAAAGCGCTTTTCAACAGCTGTTTCATGGCGACTCAGCAACCCAGGCTGTTTATTTTGAGTCTGGCCGCAATCAAAATGGCCTTCTGGCCTATGTGAGCGATGTCCTTCATAATGATGTCAGAAGCGAAGGGATATCCTATGGCATGATGATAGCTGTTCAGCTGGACAGGAAAGCTGAGTTTGATGCTATATGGAACTGGGCGACGACATATATGTATATCAGCTCACCTGAACATCCGACGGAGGGGTACTTCTCGTGGTCGTTGAAGCGCGACGGAACTCCCAATTCCGAAACAGCAGCCCCTGACGGTGAAGAATACATTGTGATGGCGCTTTACTTTGCCTCACACCGATGGGGTGATGGGGAAGGCATCTATGATTACAAGGCGTGGGCCGACAGGATTCTGACTGCAATGCGGCATCATCCTGTCAAGCGTGGCCAGACAAAATTCGGACCCAGAGTCGTCGGGCCTATGGTGGAAGAAGATAAATTCATGATCAGGTTTGTTCCCGACAGCGGGAGCTGGGGATTTACAGATCCTTCATATCATTTACCTGCATTCTACGACCTGTGGGCATTGTGGGGACCAGAAAAGGACCGCGGGTTTTGGTCCAGGACAGCTGCTGCAAGTCGCGATTTCTTTCAAAAGACAACACATCCGGTAACAGGGCTTGCTCCCGATTATGCCAATTTTGACGGTACACCGTATGCATCCCGATTCAACCAACGATCAGTCAATTTTTCGTTCGATGCGCGCCGGACCCAGATGAACTGGGCAGTCGACTGGTCGTGGTGGCACAAGGATCCCCGGCAGCAGGAACTGAGCAACAGGATCCAGTCATTCTTTGCTTCTCAAGGGATGGATACATATGGAACCCAGTACACACTGGATGGAAAGCTTCTTGATAATAACCATGCAAAAGGTCTTATAGCAACAAATGCAATTGTCAGTCTGGCAGCCACACATCCACTGGCAAAGGAATTCACTGAAGCACTGTGGAATACACCAATACCATCTGCATTCAATGAAAGGTATTATGATGGATTGCTGTACCTGATGGCAATGCTTCACTGCAGCGGGGAATTCCGTATCTGGCAACCGCAGTGATAAAATCCCCCCTTGAGGGGGGGGCGGGGGGTGTTAAAAACATCCCCTCACCCCCTTCAAAGGGGGAATATTGAACCTTGAACCTGTATTAAATGATTTACCGCATCCTTGATATTTTCTTTGTGGTCTTCCATACCTCCGTGATCATCTTCAACCTTTTTGGGTGGATATGGAAAAAGACAAGGATCGCTAACCTTATCACCCTTTCGCTGACAGGTGCTTCCTGGCTGTTCCTTGGTCTGATTGTGGGAACTTTAGGTTATTGTCCGTTTACAGACTGGCATTTCAATGTACTTTATAAGCTTGGGAAAACCGACCTGCCAAATTCATATATCAAATACCTTGCTGACAGAATCACCGGGATCAATTTCAATGCTTCGATGATTGACAGCATTACATTATATGCTTTCCTGGCGGCATTGGTATTATCGCTGATCTTTAATTCCAGGGATTATTTCAGGAAAAAATAACAAAAAGAAAATATATTTGAACAAAATATTGATACTTAGATCAAACTATGAAAGAATCATCAAAAATATTTCTTTTTCTGCTGCTGGTTCTTCTTTGTACCATCAATACGTTTTCCCAGTCAGCTCATCCTGAACCTGAAACTCTGGCAATAGGCTCAAAGGCCCCTGATTTTAATCTTCAGGGTGTTGACGGTAAGCTCTATAGACTGAAAGATTTCAGTGAAGCAGAAGTTCTGGTTATCATTTTCAGCTGCAATCATTGTCCCACTGCCCAGGCATATGAGGACAGGATCATAACTCTGGCAAGGGACTATAAGCCAAAAGGTGTAGCTGTTGTAATGATATCATCAAGCTCTGCCAAAGGATTAAACCTTTCGGAGCTTGGCTACTCAGATATGGGCGACAGCTTTGAGGAAATGAAGATGCGTGCTGAAGATAAAGGGTTTATGTTCCCTTATTTATATGACGGTGATGAGCAGAAGGCGGCACTGGCCTATGGACCTGTTGCTACTCCGCACTGTTTTGTTTTTGACAGCAACAGAGTTCTGTGTTATGCCGGAAGGGTCGACGGATCAGAAAAACCCGGCACTGGGAAAGGCGATGACATAAGAAATGCAATTGATGCGGTGCTGGCAGGAAAACCGGTTATTAATCCGGTCACAAAAGTTTTCGGATGTTCCATTAAATGGTCTTGGAAGGATGAATATACAAAGAAGCTTTATAAACAATGGTCTGAACTGCCAGTTACATTAGAAGAAATTGATGTTGAGGGAATTAAGGAGCTAATTAAAAACACTTCTTCAGATAAGCTCAGATTAATAAACATATGGGCAACATGGTGCGGACCATGCATAACGGAATTTTCTGACTTTGTCATTATCGACCGCATGTACCGGGGCCGGACTTTCGAGTTTATCTCTGTAAGTGCCGATAAGCCAGGGAAAAAGGAAGAGGTCCTTAAATTCCTGAAAACAAAGGAAGCCTCAAACAAAAATTATATTTTCAACAAAGATGATATATATCAGATGATTGAGGCAGTTGATCCCGAATGGAGGGGTGGACTTCCATATACACTTATAGTTGAGCCGGGAGGTAAAATCATATATAAAGAACAGAATACAATTGATCCCCGGGAATTGAAAAAAATTATTGTGGATAATAAATATATCGGCAGGTATTATTAATCTGAAAACGGATATGAAATTAACCAGACGGAATTTTATCAGGACCGGTGCAATTATTTCAGCAAATCTGGCCGTTGGATCACCAATGGTAAAAGGAGAGAGAAATGCAATAACAGGATATCCTCTAAGGCTTGGTGGCCCTGTTCAGGGTACTTTTACTGACCCCGGTGTATGGGTCAGAGCTGTGAAATCCCTGGGATATAGCGCTGCCTATTGTCCGGTTCAACCCGGAGCTCCGTCAGAGCTTATAAGATCATTAAGGACAGAAGCAGAAAAGAATAACGTCCTGATAGCTGAGGCAGGGGTATGGAACAATCCTCTTGACCCGGATGAAAATGCAAGAAAAGAAGCAATTAAAAAGAATGTCGATACTCTTCGTCTGGCCGATGAAATTGGAGCGCATTGCTGTGTGAATATTTCAGGAGCACGAGGCGAAATATGGGACGGACCTTATGCGGGTAACTATGCAAAGGAGACATTCGATATGATAGTTGAAACAGTCAGAACGATCATTGATCAGGTAAAGCCTGAACATACTTTTTATACCCTTGAACCAATGCCCTTTATGCTTCCCGATTCACCTGATTCATATCTGGAGCTGATAATGGCAATCGATCGCAAACAGTTTGCAGCCCATCTCGATCCTGTGAATATGATCTCAAGCCCTCAGAGATATTATAAAAACACCGAATTCATAAAGGAGTGTTTTGCCAAGCTGGGACCTTATATAAAATCTGTTCATGCAAAAGATATCATTATCCTGCCAGAGCTGACAGTTCACCTTGAAGAACGAAGACCCGGACTTGGTGCACTTGATTATGCAATTCTTTTACAGGAAGCAAGCAGGTTGAAGGATATCCCGGTGATGCTTGAACACCTTGAAACCATGGAAGATTATAAATTAGCTGCTGATTATGTCCGCGAAACCGGTAAAAAAGCCGGAGTCAGTTTTGTGTAATTTTTAGGATTTTGAAGATCGCACGATTACACAATTGCAAGACTATTTTCCTTTCAACTCTTCAATCCTCTTCCTGATCTCCGTCATCTTCTTATCTTTTTCAAATGAGTAAGTTTTTTGCTCATTATCTATAAATTCAAAGATTATCAATGATTTACCTGAGAACTCCAGGCTTTCTTTATTATTACCCTTTGCCATTGCCAGCTCGGCTTCCGCATTTAAAAGCTCAGCAAGGATCTCAAGATGACCGTTGGTATAATTATGCTCCTTAAGCAGCTTGCGGGTAAGATCTTCCTCCGGTATTTTCCTGAAAAATGATGAATCCTCCCGAAGCACATCATAATATATTCTGCTGATCTCCTCAGATGCTTTCTTAAAATCACCTTTCCTTATCAATCCCAGGATGCCTGCAATCAGGTCACCGATCATTTCGATCATTCTCAGTATATAGTCCTTTTGGTACATTAGGCCATAAGATTCTCCATCAAAGATAAGTAAAAGAGTGGCCTTTCGGTCTAATTTTCTATTTTTGCCGCAAATGCTGATACTGCTTTTTGCTTAAATTACCAGCGTCTGTATTGAATGGGGCAAGATGCTGACTTCTACTTTCTTAAGTCCAAAGCATAAACTATAAGATACCTTATTGTTACCGCTATTCATAACGACAATTGCTACACTTCCATCTTCATTTATAAATCCTGTTGTCAGCAGAAGGCTGCGGCTTGATGAGCACACAATTCTTTTTGCTCCTGGACGGATGAATTTTGAAAAATGCCCGATATAATAATATGAATTTGTATAGATAAGCTCTCCGGTATGAGTATCGCCATGCACAGGAGCGAAACAGAAGTTACCGACGTGATTCGGTCCTCCTGTCTCATCAAGCAGGATATTCCAATCGGTCCAGCCAACAGTCCCGTTGTTAAAATCATTTATCATTGAGATCCCATACCCTTCTCCAAGTCTCCAGGAATAATACCGGTCACTGTTAAATGGCCCGTGGCAGCCCTCAGTAAACAACAGGTTCTTATCGGGGTAAGTATTATGAACAAGACCTATATTGCTATACATCTGCTGACCTCCTGTCCAATCTTCATACCAGTGAAATCCGATGCCCCAGACATATTTTGAAGCCTCTGGATCGCTGAGGATTGCCTGTACCCTCTGAACGATCAGATCACGGTTATGATCCCATACAATTATTTTTTTATCCCCAAGGCCTTCTTTTTCCATTGTTGGGCCGAGATAATTCTTCAGGAAATCCCTTTCATCTTCAGCATAATAAATACATGATTCCCAAGTCTGTGTAGCCATTGGTTCATTCTGGATTGATATTCCCCACACCGGTATCCCCTCTTTCTCATACTCCTTTATAAACTTTGTATAGTAGGTAGCCCAGGACTGGTAAAATTCAGGTTTAAGCTTGCCTCCATGCAGCATGTCGTTATTATCCTTCATAAATGCCGGCGGGCTCCAGGGGCTTGCAAACAATGTAAGCTTGCCTTCTGTGGCATCAATTGCTTTTTTTATCAGCGGGATCTTAAACTGCCTGTCATGATTTATATTGAATGATGTCAGCTCTTTATCGCCTTCATCGACATAGATGTAGCTTCCGCTCGAAAAATCGCAGCTGTTGATATTGGTTCTGGCAAGTGTATAGCCAATACCTTTATCAGCGTCGTAATATGCCTGGATCAGTTCTTTCTGTTTTAGCTCAGGAAGTTTGGCATATGTTTCGGCAGCAGCATCTGTCAGGGCGCCGCCTATTCCAAGCATTGTCTGAAATGTTCTGGAAGGATCAGCAAAAATGTAAATATCTCTTTCTGAAGTGTTTTTCAGTTCAGTGAACTGAAGCTTGTCAGTTTGAGTCAGCCTGAATGAAGTGCTGTCAGCTGTTGTATATACAGTCACATTTTTCCCATCAACTGTGAAATTATTAACAGTAACAGCCTGTTGAGGTTTTTGCTGGCTGCAGGAGGCCAGCACTATCAGTGAAATAAACAAAATTGAATTTCTCATCTATATACGAATTAATTGATATTGTGTTTTGTAAGACTTTAAGATTCAGTTTCTAGAATGGTGTTTTTAAATTATTTGATCTTTGGTCCCACCAGTTTCTGACCTCCCTGATCAAGTATTATTTTTGTGACTTTCCCTGAGTCATCCTTAACAAACTCCAGTTGTGCATCAACGACCTTCAGGAAAAATTTTGCCTCGGATTCAGCAAATATTTCAACTTTTGACTGTCCCGTTGCCTGTGAGAACAACCTTGTACCTTCTTTGGTAACAGTAAGGATAAACCCGGGAGCAAGTTCATAGTCACCTGTATATGAGGCCAGGATAGATTCAGCTACAGTAATTTCAACTCTGTTAGGCAGTGGTTTGTCACTCTTTTCCCATGTCTCTTTTGCACCTCTGTCGTCGATGACAACTTCTTTAACCTTGCCAGAATTGTCTCTGATGAAGGTGATTGTAGTAAATGAGTTATCAAAGTAGAATTTATCTTTTTCAAATGATCTGATAATATATTTTGATGATCCTGCCCTCTGTGAGTTGAGTTGGTTACCTTCCCTGAAAATAAAAAACTGCATTCCATCACTGTTTTCATATACACCAACATACTGATCAAGGATTGTTTGATCAACCGGAATTTCGGTCATGTTAAATGGTTTGCCAATTTCGAGAGCAGCCATTTTTAGTGAAACCATGTCAGGTGATTTTCCATTGTTGTTAGAGAAGACAGCAACGAAAACATTTTCTTTTGGCAGATAGATTGCATTAGTGAGATAACCATTAATAGCGCCACCATGCTCAATTGTAGGGCTGCCCTGGAGCTGTTTCAACATCCAGCCATATCCATAACCTGTCCCTTTTCCGTCGGTAAGTTTATATTCTGTAAATGCTTTTTCAAGAGTCTCCTTTTTCACTAGTTTGTAGGAATGGAGAGCCTGATTCCATTTGTATAAGTCTTCAACTGTCGACTGAACAGCTCCTGCAGAATATGGTATCAGCATGCTTACATAGTTTGAATTGACCACTTCATCACCTTCAGGCTGATAGCCCGATGCACGATTTTTTATAATCCTGGAATCATTCCCATAGCACGAGGCTGTCATCCCGAGAGGTTTGAAGAAATTTTCTTCAATATATTCACGGTAGGTATTCCCGGACACTTTTTCGATTATATATCCAAGAAGAAAATAACCTGAATTGCAATAGTTCCATTTTGTGCCTGGTGCAAATTCCATAGGCTGACCTTTGAAGATATTAATTACATCTTCAGGTTTTAAATCCTCCCTGCTGAATTTGATGTACTCTGGTAAATTGGTAAAACTCTTTATGCCAGACGTATGTGTAAGAAGATGTTCAATTGTAATCTTATAAGCCTGAGACGGATAATCCGGTATGTACTTAGTTATCTCATCCTGTAGAGACAGCTTACCTTGTTCCATAAGCTGAAGAATTGCAATTGCTGTGAATTGTTTTGTTATAGAACCTAATCTGAAAACCATATCGGGCTGCATAGGAACGTTAAGCTCAAGGTTTGCCATGCCGAAAGCTTTTTTGTAAATTATCTGTCCATCCTTTGCTACCAGGGCAGCACAGCCAGTGCTGCCAGGACTGAATTGTCCGGAAAGCAATTTGTCAAATTCAGTATTAACCTGCTTTATTGAAAGTACCTGGCTATTAGATGTATAAGGAAATGAGATTCCAGTCAAAAAAAGAATCACGCTGAGTATTCTCAGGTGCATTTTAGAATTTCTTGTTGTCATAATAATAATTTTTTTCAGGTTGTTTACAATACTAAAGACGAGGAGATTAAAATTATATAACTAAAATTATGTGAAAATTGATAATAGTTCTTTTTGCATTTTAATTAAGTCAATACAGTTTCACCTTCATTTCCCTGAATCTTGCTCTGTCGAATACATCTCCCATAAGGATCTCGCCTCTGACCTTAAGGTATGGTTCTGTAATGTTCAGGGGGATATCAAATACAAGGATTGTTGAATCGGCAATACCAGCTGATGTTTCGTAGTTTTCATTAAATCCGAAAGGATGCGTCTTGCCGTAAAACTGCTGTAAATCTGTATTATTTTCATAACTGTTCCCCTTCTCATCAATGAGATAAGCTATAAAGTTGTCCCATTTGTGTCCAACCCGCATAGCCCTGTTTTCTACTTTAAAATTGACCAGGTAATAAATCCCATGGGCTTTGAGTGTATCAATTCCGTTAGTCAGAAATTTTGTTGTAGTATAATCTGAAACCGAATATTCGAAATCATCATGATGGATCCTATCTCCAATACCTATTAAATTTTCACTTCTGTCTGAATTACAGGAGAACAGGAGAAACAGTGCAAATAACGGGCAAACCAATCTCATCTCATCAGGAGCTTCATAATATTCTCTTTAAATTTCGTGTAGGGAGGATATCGCACAAAAATATCCACAAGATTTGATTTTTCCATTACCGACCGCATATTGGAAAAAGTCTCGAACGACTTCCTTCCGTGGTACCTGCCCATTCCGCTGGGGCCTATTCCGCCGAATGGCAGATTCGGAGAAGCGATCTGCATAACGGTATCGTTTATAGCTGCCGAACCGCTCTGTGTTCTGGACAGAAACTCATTAGCGAGCTTCTTACTCCGGGTGAAGATATAAGCGGAGAGTGACTTTGGGTGTCGATTGATAATTGAATAGATCTCACTGAATTCAGTGAATGTGATCACTGGCAGAATTGGGCCGAATATCTCCTCCTGCATCACAGGATCATCAGGTTTGACGTCAGTAATTATTGTAGGGGCCACATAACATTTCTCAGTGTTGGTGTTGCCGCCTGAAATGATCTTCCCGTTTTTCATGAATGATTCCATCCTGGTAGTTTTTCCGGAATTGATCATATAGCAGTAGTCTTCGCTGTAAGCCGGATCTTTGCCATAGAATAGTTTTATCTCATTGACAATGAGTTCAAGGAACCTGTCTTTTACCTTTGCGTCGATAAGCAGGTAGTCGGGTGCTACGCATGTCTGTCCAGCATTTATAAATTTCCCGGAAGCTATCCTTCTTGCTGCATAATCCAGCTTTGCATCAGCAGCGACAACACAGGGATTTTTGCCGCCGAGCTCTAGTGAGACAGGCGTGAGGTTTTCAGCAGCCTTTGTCATCACCTTCTTACCTACTGTTGTGCTTCCGGTAAAGAAGATATAATCAAAAGTATAATTCAACAGATAATCGCTCAGGGAGTGTTCCCCTCTGATGAGGGCAATAAGCTCTTTCGGGAAATGGCTGAGTATCTTTGAAATGACCTCTCCTGTATTCACAGCCTTCTGTGAGACTTTTAACACAACACAGTTGCCCGCAGCAAGCGCGCTCATTGCCGGAACAATAGAAAGCTGGAACGGGTAATTCCAGGGAGATAAAATAAGTACCTGCCCATATGGCTGAGGCAGGATATAACTGCCTGCAATGAAATTAACCAGGGAAGTTCTGACTCTCTTTTTGCCTGACCACTTTCTGAGCTTACGTATTATTATGTTGAGCTCAGCAACCACAAACCTCGATTCTGTTCCAAGTACTTCAAACCCGGGTTTGTGAAAATCCTTATACAGAGCATCCTTCAATTCCTGTTCATGATTCATGATCAGGGATCTCAATTTTTTCAGGATTTCCAGCCGGTATTTTACATCAAGGGTTTTGCCTGTAGCAAAGAACTTCCTCTGATTATCAAGTATTAAACCAATCTCTTCTTTCTGCATTTATTTTCACAGCACTTTATTTAATCGATCAGACTGCACGATAATCATTCCGCCTTCATTCCGGCTTTAAATTTCTCCATTACCAGCTCCGGCCATTGAAGGTCAGGCTCCTCAAGGGTTTTTAGCACTACATCAGCCTCTTTTTCTGAGCCTCCTTTGATACGTTAAGGAAAAACTTCATCCAATGCTTTCAATAACGGCTGAGTTGATATCTTTGATCCTACCGCCCCCATCATCCACTGTTGAGGTGTCAGGCGTCCCTGCTTAAGAATACGGTCAATTTCTGCAGTAAGGTTTTTGTCTTTCAGGTATTCTTCAACCTGGAACTGGATTACATGTCCGTACGAATAGTTTGGCAGATAAAGGGGATCATTCACAGTGTGTGAATATATTGCCAGTAGGGGAGAGTCTTTTACTCCGATCACGGGAGCAAAATACTTGTTCCAGGTGTCAAGTGCATTTTTTATCACTGCTTCCTTAAACTGGGAAGCTGTGGCTCCGGGATTTTCATACAGCCATTTCCAGTTCAACATTTCAACCATCCCAACACCCATGATTTCCATAAGGGCCCATGATGCATCCAAAGTTTCCATCTTCTCTTTATCAGGATTATCATCCTTCATCCCAAGCAGCATCAGATCACGATCCTGGAAAACATATGCTATTGCCTCTGTGAATGCCGTGTTAGGCACTCCCGACATCATATAATTGTCAACATCGTAAAGTGAGATTGTCTGCTCAACATTATGTCCGAATTCATGAACAGCAATGTTATAACCCTTGTAGTCCATGCCTTTTTCTGAAATACGTGTCCGAAGGTGTGATACTGATCCTTTCATACCTGCTCCCCAGGCATGCCCGGATCCGCGGGCAGGATCTACTACTATCTTATCAGCAAGGTACTGAGCTCTTTCGCCACTCCATCCCAGTTTCCTCAGCATGTTGGGCATATCTGCCCTGAAGGCAGAAGGATCCGGATACAGTATGGATGTTTTTGATGCAAGAAGATCTTCAGGAATGCTGCTGCGTGATTTGAACCCATCGTACCAGATATCATAGGGTTTAAGGTCGCGGCCAAGCCTTTCCTTTATCAAGGCTGCAACCTTCATAAGCTGAGGTGACCTGAGATAAGTATCGAAAAGCTCTTCAATCTCTTCCTGAGCTATCTCCATTTCCCATGAAAACTTGCGCATTATTGCAGTGTTCATCTCCGGATTATACACATCAATGTCTTTCATCGCCCTGAAAGAATTCAGTATAAGCTGGTAGCGTGTATCAGGTTCAGGTGAAACATTTACAGGAGTTCCGGCTTTTGTGACTTTATTGGTGTAAGGTGCCCATTCATAATCAGGGCTGTTAATAACGTCCTTTGGAATATCCTGGGCTATAATGTGTTCCATGACCTTAACGATCATTTCCTGCTTCTTGATCCCATTCTCCTTGTCAGCATAGTCAGCTTTCAGCTCATCACGAAGATTCCAGTGGGAGAGGAGCACCATATCATCCGGGAATATCTGACGACC
This sequence comes from Bacteroidia bacterium, assembly GCA_026391215.1. Classification (GTDB taxonomy): domain Bacteria; phylum Bacteroidota; class Bacteroidia; order Bacteroidales; family VadinHA17; genus LD21. The sequence continues at coordinate 6,528 of JAPLDX010000117.1, read as the reverse complement.
GTCATCTGTACGCAAGTGTCCCATATATACGTTATATTCAGCAATATACATGTCACCGTTGCCTAATGCTTCATTCAGAGCCTGGTTGAGCTCTGCAGGTACACGAGATACAAAAAAATCTCCGAGTCTTGCCATTGCCCATTGGTCACGGCTCCAGTTTGGTCCCAGTTTCTCTTTTTCCGCAAGCGTGAAATAGGGGTAATTCAGGGCTATTACAAACGCTATTTTATTTGCATAAAGGTCGTCCGATAAATGAGAAGATACCGAGTAATTTCCAAACATACGGTCAATCTCATCAATTTCAATGCCGGTTTCATCCAGGATTTTTTTGAGATCTAATGTTATCTCGTTGAAATTTCCGCTCATTGATTCCAGGTACCCGCTTATCTTCTGAAAGACAACTTTCCGTTTTTCCGTATCGGAGATGTAATTGGCTTTTACGAATTCTGTAAATTCAGAGGGTATTCCGTCCTCTGCCCTCCAGAGGGATGCTGCATGTTTTACACCTTTCTCAAGAAGCGCCTGGTCTGTGTTCGCCTGAGAGGCTTTAACACCTTCAATTGCCGCACTTATTACAGTGTCATCGATATATTGTGCCAGGCTTGTTGAGGTGTGCTTTTTATCATTTGCGGTGCAGGCAGTTAATGATGCAATAATGATAAGGAATAAGATTTTCTTCATCACATTTTTGTTTATCAGAAAAGATATTTTTTCAATAATTCAATTCCTTTTTTGATCTCATCCCTACCGGAGGATTCAATTCCGTACCAGCCACGGTAACCTGAGTCCTTTGCCATTTTTATCATTTTGGCAGTCAGCTCTTCCGTCGGCTGGTTCCTGTATGACATACCGCCGGCATACGGAAGCATCTTAAGCAGGTAATCAACATTATCGAAATTGTTGGAAGGTTCACGCCAGTCGGGATAACTTCCAAAGTAAAGATTGTTAACTTCCTTCATCAGAGAAACCATCCAGTCGGCATCATTTGAAACCCCTCCATGGTTTTCGATAAGCACACTGATCTTCGCAGGGACAGCATATTCCATCATCATCTGATAAGTTTCAGTGGCATATTTAAGAGCTTCCTCTTTTGATACTCCCTTTTCTCCTCTGCAGTTAGTTCTTATAGCATGACATCCAAGATACGCTGCTGTATCAATCCATTTCCGATGGTTAATCTCAAACTGACGCCGTCCTTCCTTTGTTGATGAGCAGCCATCACCTTCATCATCAACCATTATCAATACCATGGACACGCCGTTATCTGAAGCATTTTTTCTCAATTGCTGCAGGTATCCTTCCGTCGGAACCTCAAACAACGTATTTACGAATTCAATGCCATTGAGTCCAAAGTCATTCCTGGCAACCTTTGGGAAATCAAGTGTTTTCCATTTACCTTTTTGGATCTCTTCAACAAGAGCCCATTGGGCTAATGAAATATCATCCTTAATCAGCCTTGTGGTTGGTGCCATAGCTGCAGCTTTAACAAGTGAGGGTGCAGCGATACCTGCTGCACCCATTACCATTGATTTTTCTATGAAATTCCTTCGAGTTATTTTAGTCATAAATTCATGTTTTTAATATCCTACAATTCCCACCCCGGTCTGTACTCTCTTGTGAGGAACTTATTTGCATCGGGGATATTTGTAATTTTCATATTTTCGCTATCGTACTCAACTCTCTTTCTGGCTCTGAGTGCAACAGCTCCAAGAAGGATCGTTTCCGTTACCGGTCCTGCATAAAGGAAGCTGCCCGGCGATTGAGTCTTCTCCTTGAAAGCATTGATCCATACCTCATTGCTGTCAACCCTTTCTTCTTTTACCTTTTCAAGAGTGATCTCTTTCATACGGCTTTCCGGTATAAGTCTCGGATTTTCACCACGGAATTCTGCAAGTATTTTTCCCTTGTCGCCGACAAACATCATTCCTTCTGCCGTCAGAGCTTTTCCCTCAAGTTCATCCGGAGCGATCGGTTTCATTCCGCCGTCATACCAGTAAAGATCAAATGGTCCAAACTCTTTCTGTGCAGGCATTTTGAAACGGACTATGCAGGATAATGGAAATGCCACGTCATTGACAACACCCGTTGCAACATTGTTTCTTAGCGTGCAGGTAGTAGTGCCATAGGCCTCTGCACTGACAGCCGGTTTATCAATTCCGAATGTAAGGAACAGGGGGAAGAGACTGTAATGTCCCATATCAGCAATGCTGCCGCCTCCAAAATCATACCATCCGCGGAAAACGGCATGCGTATAATTCGGATGATACGGCCTGTCAGGAACCGGTCCGAGCCAGAGACTCCAGTCCATATCCTTTGGTACAGGAGGTGTATCAGTCGGATTTGACTGCCATTGCGGCCATACCGGCCGGTTTGACCAGTTATGTATCTCTTTTAAGGTGCCTATACGCCCCTCCTGGATCCATTTCTTTATAACATCGTAATCCGGTTTAGGGCTCCATGCCAGCAGATGTGTGCTCAAACCAGTCGATTTGGTCACATCGTAAACCTTTTTCCATTCAGATATCCGGTTAGCAATAGGTTTGTGCGTTACAACATGCTTTCCTTTCTTCAATGATGCTATAGCAACCGTGCCATGAAGATGATCTGGTGTCATTATCTTGATAGCATCAAGACCCTGCTCTTTTTCAAGCAGCTCACGGAAATCAGAGTAAGAGGAGCAACCTTTGTAGGTGCCTGAATCTTTTGACTTTCCATAATATTTCTGGACTAATTCCTGTCCAACATCCCTTCCTCCCGGAATACCTGTAAAATTCTCTCCCCATGAATTATCCCCAATTGCTTTCCTGACCAGATAGCGGATCTCGTTTGGTGACCAGTCCACATAATCGGTAGTAAACTTGTTTGGATCGCATACAGCAACGATCTGCAGAGCGGGATTTGTGATCAATGAAGCCATCTCCCTTAGTCCCTGGGTTCCGCAGCCAATATAGCCAAGAGTTATTTTATCGCTTGGCGCAATAAAACCAGGACCTCCCAGCACATTCCTCGGGACGACTGTTAATGCAAGCGATGCCGCAGCAGCAGATCCCAGGAATTCACGACGGTTAATTTTTCCTTTAATTGCCATTTAATTTCAAGTTTTGGTTAGTTAATATAATTCTATTGAACAAATTGTTTTGCATAGTACTTTGCAGTCAGCTTTTCTCCTGTTGCTTTCTCTATCATATCGTTCCAGTAGTACCTGTCTCCGGGGAGAAATACCTTCTCCTTAAGATATGTTCCGACATTTTTCTCACCGACAAATGACGGAGCTTTCGTGATATTTGTCGTGATATATCCGTAAAACTGAGAGGCAAGGAGTTCACCAAGCAGGTAGTTGTGATAATAGCAGGGATAAAGAGCAATATGGATCTTCGTTGCCCAGTCAGGCATATCCCTTCCTTCAGGCTTCGCAAGCATCTGGTACTTCTCTACCATTTTCCACCACAGTATGTTAAGGTCCTGATCAGGATCCTCGTACATTGATTTTTCAAAACGGTACATTACCTGAGCCCAGCGGCTGAAGACAAGCATCTCCAGGCGAAATGACTTGCTGCAGTTTTCCGAGATCTTTTCGCTTTCCTTCTGATCGATAATACCCATTCCTTCCATCCAGCCCGGATCTTTAGCCAGTCTTCCGAAAAAGTTAGCTATTGCTTCGGTAGTAAAGGAATGAGCAGCATCCCTCAATGTGTACGGCAACGACATGTCATTATAATATGAATAGACTCCATGTCCCAGCTCATGAAGCATTGTATTCATCCAGTATGAGTCCGGACGCACATTATCAAGAGTGCGGACATCACCGGCACGGTCAATATCCGTTGAGAAGGCATGCTGATTCTTCCCGGGTTTTTCATAGAGATCGCTCTTTGCCAGTATGGCATCAACATTGAGCCCGATCCCGTCAAAAAAGGTTGAAGCCAGCTTTACGGGATCCTGTTTCTCATAATATTTATCAAACTCAACAGGGTAGATCTGAGGGACTTCCTGGAAATACCTGTTCTGGTAATGCCATGGACGAAGTTCAGATACCTTTATCTTATAACGTTTTGCATAATAATTATCAATATCGCCTTTAAGCTGAGTAAAATTATCCCTGGTAAGGTTATCCAGTTCGTCAAATATTGCTGTGACTTCCCCGGGATCCTGTCCTGAAAGCTTCAGGCTCATCTCGTGGAAATTGCTGAAGCCCAGCTTCGTGGCAATCAGGTTACGTTGCTTCACGAGTTTTATTATATCTTCTGCTACAAAAGGACCTATCAGTTTACTTCCTTCCCAGGCAGACTGAAGTTCGCTGCTTACCACCGAGCTTCTTAAAATATCCTCTATCTGGTTGTCAGACAGCTCTTTTCCATTGATATTTGCCCTGAAATTTGAATATTTCTTATTGATTTCGGTCTCCATTTTAAGCCGCTCCGCAATAAGGGCTGTGTCGACCTGCCCGGCAAGGTAAGCGTCATAAAGAAGGACAAGCTGGCGAGCCAGCAATGGATCCTGTATTGCACCTGATTCCTTAAGAGTCTTTAATTCCGAGAAAGCTTTGGCATCAGTATAGAACTTTGCCAGCTCAAAAGAGGTTTTTTCGCTTAATGCCCAGTCGGCATCTGTTCCCGAGATGTTTGCGTTCCAGGAGGTCAGTGCTGCTTCCAGGGAAAGAGGAATTGCTTTGGCTTCATAGTATGAGATGAATTTCTTCATCCTTTTTTCCATTATTTCCTGCTTTGAAGCGCAGGAACAGAACAATGAGATTATCAAAGTTGTTGTAATAATGGCAGATGGGTTTTTCATGATTTTTTATTTACAAGCCACTAAAGATAATAAAATGACAACTTTTATCAGTATAGTATGCTGAAAACTTTTAAATTTGATGATCCGGACAATTCGTACCCGGCGTTAAAAAATTAAGCACACCACCGATACTTCCAAATACTTAAGATCATGAAAAAAGCGCTATTCATATTATTGATATCCAGTGTTCTGGTGTCGTGCAAAATGCAACAGTTATATCTGAGCGTTCTTGAACCGGCACCGGTGACACTTTCCCGGGAAATTAAGAAGGTAGGGGTTATAAACCGCAGCGTGCCTACTGACGAAACTAAAATCTTTGATGTGATTGATAAAGCTTTGAGCCTCGAAGGAATAGACCTTGACAAGGACGGAGCAGAACAGGCAATCCAGGGGCTTTCAACCGAGTTATTAAATAATAAAAGGTTTGATGAGATCAAAACCCTGACTGACATTGATTTCAGAACTCCCAGCCTGATGGGTATCTTCCCTGTTCCTCTTTCCTGGGATATCGTGGATAAAGTATGCAGGGAGACAGGTTCTGATGCTCTTTTTGCACTGGAATTTTACGACACTGACACAAAACTCAGATACTCCACATACGATGAAGGTTCCAAGGAGGTACTTGGTATAAAGATACCCGGTATTGTACACAAGGCTGATATGGAGACTATAGTTAAAACCGGATGGAGGATATATGATCCTGCAAGACGGATTATCGCAGATGAATATAACCACCATGAATCTGTCGTTTATTCAGGAACCGGAGTTACACCGCTGGTAGCAGTCGCAGGACTTATTGGAAGAAAGGATGCAGTAAAAGAAGTGAGCAACAAGGCTGGTCATGGCTATGCCTTCAGACTTATACCTTACCAGCTTCGCGTAATGCGCGATTATTTTGTAAAGGGGACCAATAACTTCAAGATTGCAAGACGGAAAGCCCAGGTAGGCAAATGGAATGAAGCAGGAGAGCTGTGGGCACAGGAAACGACAAATCCTAAAAGAAAAGTAGCGGGAAGAGCAACATATAATATGGCCATTATCAACGAGATAAACGGCGATCTTAATACTTCCCTGCAGTGGGCTCAGAAAGCATGGGAATATTATAGAATAAGGCCTGCCCTGGAATATGTAAGGATACTTGAAAACCGGATGTTGAAAACAGATATCCTTAATGAACAGCAGCAATGAATCCGGATTTTTTGTCTTGCCTCCTCATCAGGAGTGAATTAAATATCTTTTTTATTAGTTAAAAAAAGCTAATTTCCCGACCTGAAATGAATTTCATTCCGGAAATTTTCTAATTTCACGGTCATATTTTTTAGAAGGTGCACTTTCCTGGTGCTACTGATAAATGTGTTTAAGCAATAAATAATGAGAAAGTCCGGCATAATTAAAACGTTTTTCCCTATTCTTTTTTTGATCATAGGCAGCCTTAATCCGCTATTCTCCTCAAAACCCGTTCAGGATATTTCCCGTGAAGATTATCTCATTATGAACGGAAAAATATGGAGAAATCCTTACCTGGGTGTAAAAGGCCATGCGTATTTTATGTCAGGCGATTTCCTGAAGGGCGACATTACTTTTAACGGGAAAGTATTCCGGGACAAGACCTTCAAATACGATTTATATGCTGATGAAATAGTACTCTGGGTAAATTCATCCACAATAATTTTCCTGAACAAGGAAATGGTTGATGAGTTTACCATAGATTATTACAAAAATGAATTTCGCGTTTTA
>JAPLDX010000089.1 GCA_026391215.1 Bacteroidia bacterium | reverse complement strand
CAATGATATAATCTACAGGATTTTCATTGAAAGAAATCCTGAAGTAATCATGTATACAATTTTTGATAGTTTCCTTGTAGAGCAAAAGCACTCTTCTGAACTTCAAGCTCTCATGCTTGAAGAAGGGAGCAAGTATTTTACAATTAATTGCATAGTAAGGTCAAGAAATCCCCAAAATGTATAATAAGAATGTGAATTATGAAATCGGAGTAAGTAAGAAAAGCAGCATAATTAGATTACCTATTCATCTTAATTCATTTTGTTCTTTCAATATTGACTCTTAACTTTATAGATTCAATTTAGAATTAATAAACTCAGAATGAATTTAATAGAAAAAGGAATTGAAAAAGGATTGATAAGGTTCGATGAAGAAAAAAATTTCATTACTTATATTCATCCAAATAAAAAGCGGAATTATAACAATCCAGAAGAGAAGGTACAGGTAGATACATATTTATCCCTTCTCTTAAACTATAACTACCCTGTTAACAGAGTTAAAATCTATGTTCCAGTTCAGGTGGGTTCTGAAACAAAAGAGGCAGATATTATTGTTTATGCAGACGATAAATGTGAGGATACATATATTTTAATTGAATGTAAAAAGGAAGAAGTCACCGACCAGCAATTTAAAATTGCAGTTGACCAAGCATATAGTTATTGCGTTACAGAAGGCGGAAGGTATGTTTGGACAACATCGAGAATAATAAATGAGTATTATGAAGTTCCAAAAGAAAAGCCTAAAAGTCGAACTTCTATACCAGATATACCAAGATTTGGTGTTAAGAAATTAGCTCCATATAAGTATGTTAAAGGTGGCTTTTCACAATCAGATTCGGGATTAGAAAATGGCAAACCAGTCGCTGCAGAAGCAAATTTCAAACAAAAATTCTTTGAGCTTGAATGTATAACTGAAAATGAATTAACAAAGATTTTTATTCAAGCACATCAAGCTCTCTGGGGTGGTGGGCATAGGAATCCAAGTGTAGCATTTGATGAATTGGATAAGTTAATCTTTTGTAAAATCTGGGATGAGAAAAAACCAAGAAAAGCTGGACAACCATACGATTTTCAAATATTCCATGATGAATCTCCTGAAGACTTGTTAAAACGCATAAGAGGACTTTATGAGGAAGGAAGAAAGAGAGACCCTGAAGTCTTTAAAGATGATATTCAATTGAATGCAAATGAAACCCTCACAATTGTCAAATACCTACAAAGAGTTAACCTCAATAAGACTGACCTTGACAGTAAGGGCAAAGCATTTGAAACATTCATGTGTAGTTTTTTCCGTGGCGATTTCGGTCAATACTTCACACCCAGACCTATTGTTAAATTCATAGTCGACTGTCTTCCAATAAATAATAATAGCAGGGTATTGGACACCAGTTGTGGTAGTGGCGGCTTTTTATTGCATGCATTGGATAAAGTAAGGCAGCAAGCAAATGACTTCTATAATGCAGAGAAAGAACCTGTTGAGCATAAAGAACACTGGCATAATTTTGCTCAAAAGAATTTGTTTGGGATTGAAATTAATGACCAGATTGCTCGAACCGCAAAAATGAATATGATTGTTCATGATGATGGACATACAAATGTCATTTCAGTTGATGGTCTTTTAAGTGACAAGGAAATTCAAACAAAGACTAAGAATAAAGAATTTGCTTATGGAACATTTGATTTTATAATCACAAATCCACCATTTGGGAGTAGTGTCAAGCAAACTGAAAAGGCTTATATGCATCAATATAATTTGGCACTAAAAGAAGTGGATTGGTTGAATACAAGTTCAAATGGTAATACTACACTTCGAGAAAGCCAAAGCACAGAGGTTTTGTTCTTGGAGCAATGCCATAATTTCTTAACTGAGCATGGTTATTTAGCTATTGTGATTCCTGATGGTATTTTAACGAACAGTAGTTTGCAGTATGTTAGAGATAATATTGAAGAAATATACCGCATAGTAGCAGTAGTTTCCATACCTCAAACTGCATTTACGGCTACAGGTGCTGGAGTAAAAAGTTCTGTCTTATTTTTAAGAAAGCACAAACAAAAACATTCCGAAAAGATTTCTAATCAGAAAGAAAAAATAAAAGAGAAGATTAAAAGTGACTCCAATTATATTATTACAGTTGGAAAATGGGAAAAAGAAAAGAATGAATTCATAAAAAAACTTGAAGCTGAAACTAAGCAGAAAAATCCCACTGCAAGTAAAAAAGAGATAGCAGAGATAATAAAGGCAGCTAAAAATGAAATACAGGCTTCATTTAGTAATAAAGTAAACTTACTAAAAGAAGAATTGACGGACAAATATTTTATAGAGAAACAAAAAATATTAGATGATTACCCAATTTTCATGGCTATTGCAGAAGATATAGGGTATAATGCCACAGGTAGAAGCACTGGCACTAATGAATTGATTGAAATCGCTAAAGAACTTTCTAAGTTCATTGCTCATATTAACAAAACAGAAAAATAATGAGCACCTATACTATTTCATCAGTACTCGACTCACAAAGAGTATTTATTTTGCAGAAAAGCAAATTGGATAAAAGGTTTGACCCCTTTTATTATAGCCCTCTTAACCAATTAGAAATTATCGAGAAAACAAAACTTTCCAAAAGGAAACTGTCTGATATTGCTGAATTAAGAAGAGGCAGGTTCTCTCAACGCCCAAGAAATGATGAAAGATTTTATGGTGGAAAGTATCCATTCATTCAGACAGGTGATATAGTGAAAGCAGCAAATACTTTGGGTAAAATTGAATATACTCAAACCTTGAATGAACTGGGATTATCAGTAAGTAAATTATTTGAGGAAGAAGTCTTGCTAATAACAATTGCTGCAAATATTGGTGATACAGCAATTTTAGATTACCCTGCCTGCTTCCCTGATAGTATCGTGGCAATTAAATCAAAAGATGTTAAGGTAAATTTGAGATTTCTAAATGTCTATTTTAAATTTTTAAAGAAATATCTGGAAAATCTTGCTCCACAGGCAGCACAAAAGAATTTAACACTTGAACAGTTAGCCCCAACACCGATAGTGATTCCAACAATTGTTAATCAAAATAGAATAGTTAACATATTTGATAATTACATCGAGCAAAAGAGACGATTGGAAGTAGAAGCTAAAAAACTCTTAGCGAGCATTGATAGTTATATTCTTTCAGAATTAGGAATTATTTTACCAGAGCTATCTGAAAACACACTGAAGAATAGAATGTTTAAAAGAACATTAAAAGATATAACAAACAATAGATTTGACCCATTTTTTCATCAAGAATATTTTGGAATAATTTTTACGTCAATATATAATTCCAGCTTCAGTGTCCATCCTTTAAAGAATGCTATTTTAAATATCGTAAAAGGTGTAGAAGTTGGTTCTTCAGCATATGTATCAGAAGGAATTCCCTTCGTGAGGGTTGCGGACATAACAGATTTTTCAATAAATGTTAAAGATGCTGAAAAAAAAATACGTAAATCAAAATACGAAGAGTTAAAAGAACTTTACAAACCCCAACACGGTGAAATACTCTATTCAAAAGATGGGACAATTGGATTTTGTGTTATTGTTGAAAAGGAAGAGGAATACATTTTAAGTAGCGGAATACTGCGAATTATTTGCCATCATAAAATTGATAATTATTATCTTAATTATCTTCTTTCAACTAATCTATATAAGAGGCTTGCTGACAGGGTTAGCATTGGAACGGTCATAAAGCATTTAACAATAGAAAACTGGCTGGATATTCCCATTCCAGTTCCGCCATTTGAAAGACAGAAAGAAATAGCAAAACACATTACGAACGTAAGGCAGCAAGCACTTCAACTATATGACCAGACCAAACAAGAATTATACAAAGCCACCAAAGAGATAGAAAATATTTTACTGAAATAGCCTAAAAATTGAAAAACGTAGTTAGAAATCAATTTAAATATATTAGAAGTAATGTGATTATATATTTAGTGTTGGAATTCCCATCATTTGTGAATTACAATCGATTTCAATAATGATAAACCTGATTAAAATTATTCCAGAGTTAGAACCTGACTTAAAGAAATATAAGGTTCATATTGCCACAGGGAAGAAAGGCAATAATCCCTTAATTGCATTCTTCAATAATAAATTCAAAGAGTGGCAGGAATGGCAATCTAAGCGAAACTTTGAGAGAGAGTATATACTTTCCTTAATCTATTATGAACCCAATTTATGGCTTTTTGCAGGCATTTATAGAAGCATTTCGTGCCAGTACAAAATTAACCATTATGATTACGATACCGAATTACTGAATATCGCACAAGAATACATTGGCAGGTTAATAGTAAGATTTGATAGGGAATTTCGTGCTTCATATTTAAAACTTGAAAATCATTATGATAGAATCTATCTTTCAGAGATTCTTAAAGAAAGAATTATGGTAATGAAGTTTCAGGGATATGAGAATGTAAAAATTAGTTTTGAAGAGTTAAAATCAATAATTAACAGTAATGAAATAACTTGGAAAACAGCACTGGAGAACATCAAAGGTGTTTATTTAATATGTGACAGGCTGAATGGTAAAAAATATGTAGGTTCTGCATATGGTGAAGATGCATTTTGGTCAAGATGGGCGCAGTATGCATCAAATGGACATGGTGGGAATATCGATTTAAAGCAAATCCTCAGTGAAAAAGAAGCAGATTATGCAAAAAACTTCCAATTTTCCATTCTTGAAATACGAGCTAAAACCACAAGTGATGATGAAATTATAAAAAGGGAGAGCTATTGGAAGGATATTCTCATGACAAGACAGTTTGGTTATAATCAGAATTAAGGATGATAATTTATTAATCAGAATTTAAAACTATAATAAATGAATATTGGTCGTCTTGATAAACAGGATTTGCGAACTTTATGGAAAAAGGAAGCAACAGAATTTACACCATGGCTGGCTCAAGAAGAAAACATCAAATTATTAAGTGATGCTATAGGGATTGACCTTGAAGTTCAGAGCCAAGAAGAAAGTATTGGAGCATTCAGAGCAGATATCCTTTGTAAAGACACGTTCAGTGGCAATTATGTTTTGATTGAAAACCAACTCGAAAGAACTGACCACACACATTTGGGGCAATTAATAACTTATGCTTCTGGACTTGAGGCAGTAATTATTATTTGGATTGCACAAAATTTCACGGATGAACATCGAGCAGCACTTGACTGGCTTAATAGTATAACAGATGATACTTTTACATTTTTTGGTATCGAAATTGAAATTTATAAGATTGGTAATTCTTTGCCTGCGCCAATGTTTAATATTGTTTCAAAACCAAATGATTGGTCTAAGCAGGTTAAAAAAACTGTTGCAGGCACAACTGCAACAGGAACAAAACTTTTACAACAAGAATATTGGCAGGGACTTAAAGAGTTTATGGAAAACAATAAGAGTTTTGTGAAAATGCGAAATCCTTCGCCCCAAAGTTATTCAGATTTGTCAATTGGGAAAAGCAGCATTTATTTATCAGCAACTGTAAACTCAAAGCACAAATCAATAAATATTTGGCTTAATATCATGGGTGAAAATGCCAAAAAAAATTATGACAAGTTATACCAAACTTCATATGAAAACTCCTTAATAGATATCAATAAAAATTTAGTTTGGGACAGGATGGAAGGACGTATAATGAGTTCGGTTATATTAAAACGTGAGGCTGATTATACTGATAAAAACGATTGGGCGAATCAATTTGGCTGGTTTAAAGAGAATCTTGAAAAATTTATTAAATATTTTAAACCGCTTATGGCAGAAATCTAAGATACACTTAGGATAACATTATCCTTTTAAAAGGCATGCCTATGCAAGACATAGGAACACAATACCCAGAAGACGACAAGACTGACCCATCAGGCTTTTTAAGGCGAGCAAGATTGCATCAATCCAAATTCAGAGCCGAGGTATTAAATCTTCCTTATAACAGTTACGGCAACTATCTGACAAAAGAAGATGGTGAAGCTGGTAATAATTTTTATCAGGGTTTCGGTATTTTTGATGCAGTAAAAAAATATAGAAAGTATAATAAACCTCTTTATTCTAATATGTTAAGGAGCGAACATATTCCCTTCAATTTCTTCATTCCATTCAACCTGAATAAAACATATTGCAAAAACGTTTTTAATGAATTCTTTGGCGGTGTCATTCAGACAATTGAAAGAATTGAAATTGAATTTGCACCTAACCCCAGAGAAAAATATTTGAATGATGGAACTTCATTCGATACCTACATTGAGTATTCAAGAAGTGACAATTCAAAGGGTTTAATTGGGATTGAAGTAAAATACACGGAAAAAGAATACAGACTTGAAAAAAATTCAAAACAAGAAAGAGCCATCATTGACAAAACCTCAAAATATTATTCTGTCACAGAACATTGCAAAGGTTATAAGCCAGAAGCGGTTTACACTTTGTCTAACGACAAATTTCGGCAAATGTGGAGAAATCAGTTACTTGGGGAAAGCATATTGCTTGCCGACAATGACAAATTCAAGCATTTTACATCACTGACACTATTTCCTGAAGGTAATTCTCACTTTGTTCAGACAAGCAAAGAATATATAGAACTACTGTCAGATAATTATCATAAATTTTTGCCTTTGACTTATGAAGATTTTTTTGGAGCGTGTAATAAACACTGCCCTGATGATAATTACAGAAAATGGCTTAACTATTTGATTGAAAGATATATTATTGTGAAGAATGTTGATGGGGAATAGAATAATCTAACCATTCAAATTTTAAATACTTCTCAAAATCTGTAACCTCTGAGATTTTATTTACGTATAATGAATATCATTTGCTTTGTTGAATAAAGATTTTGGTAAACATTTTTGTGGTTATAGGCTGGCAGCAAATGCCAGCCTTCTTTTTTTTATGAAAAAATGATGCGGTTTGCTTGTAACTTTTTGCATTCTTCATTTCGTATAAGTAGAAAGGGAACAAGTATTAACCAATAAAAAATAAAACTATGAAAGCAATTAATGAATCACCAAATCTTCTTAAAGAATCCATGTTGCAAGGTATGATTGCAAATTTCAAAAATGAAGGGAGTTTAATACCCATGTTTTTTTTCTTAAAAGAGAATAAAGTCTACCTGTCACCAATTCCCGATGAATATCTTTCAAGTTTTGAGGGAAAAGTAAGGTTTAGCAATTTTTTAAAGGAAATCTGCCGAAAACCTTGTATTTCAGCCATTGGATTTTTATATGAAGCATATTTGGCTTGTACACAAAAAGGAAGTCAGTTAGGTGAACTATTGGACAGTGGAAATTTAAGAATCGCTGACCTCAAAGTAAAGCAGGATGCGATTGTTATGCATTTTGCCACACCTGAACGGCAAGAAGCATTTATCTTCCCAGTGGATGTGAAGAATAAAACAGTTGGAGAAAGATTTGATACTTCGGATGGTGTAGCAGAGGGATTATTTGCAAATTTATTTAAGAATGCAGCATAATTACTTAATTTTCATAAAAAGCATTCTTGAATTCATATTAATAGAAATAAAGAACTGGTTCTAAGCCAGTTTTTTTATTTTTACTGGATGATTGAAATTGAATTTGTTTACAATCCTGATTTACCCGAATTATGTATATATCCAATATGACCCATTTCCTTGATGAAACAGGGAACCTTCCAAAAGAAATGCCCAGACAAGCCAGAGAACTGGCAAGTTTCATGGCATTGGTAGTTGATAGTACAACCAGAAAAAGTCCTAAAACATTAGCGTCAACTGATATTAGGTGCTTTAAAAAGGATTGTCAGGGATTAATTAAAAGTGAGATATTGGGCAAAAAGGATGATATCCATTGGGTGTGTAATGAATGCGATAACGAAGGTGTAATTAGTGTATGGCAGGGAACACGCTGGGATAATAATTCAGGTAAAAAATTGTAATACTTTTAATTACTTTATTTACTACAATAAAAATATCTCAATAACACTTATTCTCGCTTTGAGTATATGGGAAAACACTTACTGAATTTCACCTGTTAAAGTTTGTAGGTCAAGTCCATAATTTTTAAAAATTGCAACAACTCTGTTTCTGATTATTTCAAAATCCTCTGGATTCTTCTCTATTAAAATAAAATCCCTGTTGGTATTTAAACACGCTTCTCCAAGTGTCCCACTTCCTGCAGTATTGTCTAATACCAACGCACCTTCATTTGTGTATGTTTTGACAATCCATTCAATTAATTCAACTGGTTTTTCCGTCCTATGTACAGCAATACTTGGATGTGGTTTTTGAAATTTTAAAATACTTTTTGGGTGCTTCATGTCACCAAGCACTTCTTTATTGTCCACAAATTCAAAATCACCATAGTTATTGTTTGCTGTTCGTTTTGGTTTGCCTTTTGAATGGTTTGGTATGCCTTTTACTTTTTGTGGATTATAAACAGGCTGTTTTTTATAGAAAACCATAATATCCTCATGGCTTCTTAATGGCATTCTATTTGCGTTTAAAAATCCTGTAGGTAAGTCTTTATCCCAAATCAAATTATATTTATGGTTTTTATCACTTAACATCATTGTTGCTGTAAATTTATCCTGCCCGAATAAAACAACTGCTGTATTTGGCTTTGCAATTCTCCAATAATGTTTCCATAATTCTGATGGTGGTATCATAATATCTGATTTGTTTGCTGTTACTTCATAAGGCAAATCACAACAAATCAAATCAATACTATTATCTGGTATCAAATTCATTTTGTTTAAGCAATCTCCATAGATTATTTTACTTTTTTCAAAAGTATATTTGCCATCCCACATTCTTAAAAACTATGAGTATTCGCTTTGAAATCTGAATTGAAAAACGAGTACATTTGTCGTTCAATAAATACCTCGACAATGAATTTCCAACAATAACTCTAATAGGTATCGGATGCTTTAAAGGATGTCAGGGAACGACAAAAGTTGAGTTTTTGCGTGCAAGCAATGAAATTCATTGGATGTGCTCAAGATGCCAGAAGGAAGGTAGAATTAGTGGATGGCAAGGCACGAGATGGGATAATAGTATAGGCAAAAAACTTTAGCACTTTTTACCACTTTTCTTTTTAAATAACGCTATAGCCTTATAAAATATTTTATTTAGCGTTGATTATAAATCATTTAGACATACCCTTTATATAACCATGTGATATCTCTCCCGGCTGCGGGAAGGTACCTCCCCCGACAAGGGCGACATCCGAAATTGTATGATGAGGGCTTCTGAATGGCCGCCTGGTCATCAGAGCCGTATGATCATCTATTTTTCCTGCCACAGAATGTATTTTGGTTGTTTCAAGGGCTTCTTCAAGGGTAAGAGGAGGCATTATCGTCGGTAACCTCTTGGCTAACATAGTCTTACCTGATCCGGGAGGGCCGATCATAATTAAATTATGGTGACCGGCAGCAGCCACTTCCAGGGCTCTCTTAACATTTTCCTGGCCCCTTACGTCAGAAAAATCAAACTCATATTTATTGGCTTCAGCAGAGAATATTTCCAGCAGATCTACTTTTACCGGGTCAAATTTGCGGGTTCCGTTGAAGAAGTCAACCACATCGCCGAGCTTTTCCATTCCATATACATCAAGGCCGTTTACAACAGCAGCTTCGCGTGAATTTTTTACAGGGACTATCACTCCCTTAAATCCTTCTTCCCTTGCCCTTAATGCGATAGGCAATACTCCTTTTACAGGTTGTAATGTCCCGTCAAGAGAGAGCTCGCCTATCAGGACATATGATTCAATTTCTCCGGTTATAACCTTTTCATCGGCAGCAAGGATTCCCATGGCGAGAGGCAGATCGAAAGACGATCCCTCCTTCCGGATATCAGCAGGAGCCATGTTTATCACTACCTGCTTACCCGGCCAGTGAAAGTCAAGAGCGCGCAGGGCTGATTCAATTCTCTGCTGGCTCTCCTTGACTGCCACATCAGGCAGTCCTACAAGAAAAAAACGGATGCCTCGGGACACATTGACTTCTATAGTAACTGTCACAGCATCAATTCCGTTCACGGAACTGGCAAATGTTCTTACTAACATAATTCCTATTATTTAGCACTTAAGGAAACACATATCAAATATAGGAAAAGCAAAATAAAAGACAAAAGGAAAAAGATAAAAGTTGAAGTCCTCCTTCGCTACATCCTTCGCTAAAGCTTTGGATGTAAAGAAAAGCTACGGAGGACCAAATGGGTTTAAATAGTTGAAAAGGTCGAAGGGGACGTAGACAGGTACTTCACCTGTCATTTCCTTTTAAGAGATTAATGAGAATTACCCCGTTGGAACCTCTGCTACCGTAAATTGAGGCAGCTGATCCTTTCAGAACCTCTATTGACCTGACCATCTGAGGCTGGATATTATCTATTGTAGTAACCGGAACTCCATCAACTACAAATAAAGGTTCGGTACCCGAATTGATTGAAGTGGCACTCCTTATCATTATGCTGGTTCCATTAACCAGGACTCCAGGAATTTCTCCTCGAATCATTTCATAAACAGTATTATATGAAGCATATTTTGATTTTGTTCCGTCTACCTTTCCAACCGGAACTATAAGATCTTTTTTCTTTACTGTTTGGTAACCGATATCAACTGGTTCATCTCCCGGATCAGCTTTGTAATTTATCTGGTAAGGAACAGTGCCTTTAAAGGTAAAATTGATATTATTCCTGCCATCTAATACCTCTTCAATCATTCCGTTAGCGAAGGTATAAACACCGATTTTTTTATTCTCCTGTCTGACTTTGATTTTATAAAATCCTTTACGATCGGTGACATTACCTATTTTTTCTCCGTCGACCATAATAATTGCATTGGCAACTGGAAAATCTGCACCGTCAACAACAATAACAACAGAGCCCGTAATCGTGATTTTCCCCCCGGATTTCTGACCGTATAATCCTGTTATTGAATTTACAGTCAGAAAAACGCATAATAGCATGCTGATTCTATTTTTCATAATGTAAGATTTTAAAGAACGAAGATATTCATAAGTAATCTATTTACTCATATCACTGATTTAACTCATGTTTATTGATTTTATTGATATTAAGCTATATATAACATTATTAAATTATGTTGACCGGCTGCAGCTATTTCCAGGGCTCTTCATGACAGCCTTAATTTGTCTTTGTCTTTAAATCGAAAATCATCCTCTTTTTGAGTTGTTATACATTTTAAAGACCGTCAAGTGAAGCCCTTTGCTCTGTGCGCTCACGGCGCACTCTGGTTTTTTACGCAACGAACAGAAAATCCAAAATCTTTCTCTGTCGTAAATCTCGTTATTCCGTAACCATTTAATTTCAGCATATATGGAGAATCATCGAACTCAGTTGTTGTAGAAGACCAAAAATTTGCACTTGTTCCCAATTCATTGAAATATGTGGTTAAATTAGTGTAAGGATTATGTTCATAGAAGTGGTATCCCCCGGGAAGTGCAGAAAAGAGAGTCACGTTATTAGAATTTCCTGGCCAGTCAGCAGATTTTAAATAATTGCTTTGATAAATATTTTCATACTCCCGGTTTTGAAAAATCTGGTTTGAAGTCATCCCAATATATCTCTCCAATTCCTGCCATTCTTCATCACCAGGCAGGCGCCATCCATCCGGGCAAACCTGTAACGATATTTCCCAGCTATACAGACATCCATATGTTTTAAACTCCTTTTGATTTTTTGCTGTTTCTGCTGATGTTCCTTTGTAATTATAGACAAATATCCCGGTATCACTGGTATAGGGGCTTATATATGGCAGATAAGCGAGATTTTCTGCCATCCATGTCTGGTCGCCTATTTCAACCCATTTGTAAGTTTTGCCATCCCGGCTGTCAGTAAAAGTACCAATCCCTGAGGTTGTTATTTCCTTTTCTACGCTATACCCGGTACCTTCACTATTAATTGCATAACCTTTTACATAATATGTAGTACCCGGTGAAAGGCCATATATTGTTGTTTCAAAATAATTCAGACCATTGTCAAATGCCACTTTACCATTCTGATAATCAGCTTCCTGGTCCGTTTTCCACATAAATCCACGTTCAACAATACGTGATCCTCCATAATCTGATATTGTACTATAGCAATTCATTCCTCCTGCCACAACAAATTTAATATTAAAGTAAGGAATAGTCGGAGGCATCTCTTTTTTGCATCGACTGAAAGAAAAAACTATTGATATGAATAACAGGATCTGGATAAATGTTTTCATGATGAATATCAATAACCTTTATCTGCAAGTTACGATATAGAAAAACCAAAGTCAATTAATCATTTTTATGTTGCTTAAAATTTTTTATTCGTTAACTTTATGCGAAGTATTAAAATTACCCGTTACTGTTCATTATTCTACTTAACTTAAAATATTGATATTGTGGAAGAAGAAACAAAAAAAGAACCGGTAAAACCCGAAGAGGAAGGTTTGCTGGACAAAGCAAAAAAACTGATCGGTAAAGCTGATGATTTTATCGATGAGAATGTTGAAAAAGTAATAAAAAGCAAGGCTTTTGAATCTGTTGCCGATGCAATGGATAAGGCAGGAGATTATGTTGAGGATAAAGTTGAGGATATTGCTGAAAATATCAGGAAGAAAACAAGCGAAGAGGAAAAGCCTGAAAATCCGGCATGATTGGATAATGGTAGTGGGGTATAATATGATTATCAGCTGAGCGGTGGAATAACAAGAACCTGGCCAGAATAGATCAGGTAAGTTTAAAGTGTAAATCCCACAACAATATACAGGCGCTCAATATCCGGATTAAACACAACCTGTCCGGTTACAGGAATGCTGAATGAGTCGGTTATCTTTATGGTCCTTGACGTTCCCAGTCCGATATTACAGACAGCGAAATTACCATCAACAGTATGCCATCCGTCACCGGCCCCTGCGAACAGGTTAAATGCATCAAATGAATATTTAACTTCGAAATATTTATCGCCTCCCTCCGAACCGGCATGCCCGGCTTCATTTAATATATAGTTAGCGCTTAAGGCCAGGCCTCCTTTGCTGAAGCCCAGGTTTATTTCAAAGGCATGGCTGCCTGAGACAGTTGAATAATCGAAATAATCAAAATCGGGATAATAATAATCAGTTGCACCAAGACTTATCCCGGCGGGCAGGGAAAATGAAAGGTACAGATCTGTTTCCTGGTAACCATTGAAGTCAAATGATCCCCAGGCACCGGCAGTAAAGAACCCTGCCGTGAATTTCAGATTAGGCTGGAAAGCAGGGCCAATGCCGTATCTTGTCCCCCTCCATACATAGCTGCTGTAGATATCGGCTCCCGCGTTAAAAGGAGAGGATTTTTCTTCCTGTGAAAAAATCACAGCGCAATTCATTAATTCCGCTATGATCAGGAAAATTGAAAATGTCTTAGCTCTCTTCAAATGAAATACAATTAAATGTTCCGAAAAGCTAAGATAATATATTCAAATCAGAAAATTCTTATTAAGAAAATCCTGGAATTTATCTTTATACTGATCGCTCACAGGTATATAAGTTTTACCGAATACAATCCTGCTTCTTTCAATAGTGTCAATTTTTGCAAGATTTACAATGAAGGAGCGATGGATACGCATAAATTTATTCTGTGGCAGTTTTGCTTCAAGCAGCTTTAACGTTGATATGGATAGTATTGGTTTCGGATCATTCTGAGTATATACTTTTACGTAATCCTTCATCCCTTCAACATACAATATGTCATTGAAATTGATCCGTTTTATTTTATAATCAGACTTGAGAAAAAGAAATTCATCATTTGCATCAATCTTATCCGGGGTATTCCGTTCCAGCTTTATCAGCCGCTGTGCTTTCTGAACAGCCGATAAAAACTCTTCATAGCTGAATGGTTTAAGCAGATAATCTACTATTTCGAGTTTATACCCTTCGAGAGCATATTTTTCGAAGGCTGTTGTAAAAATTACCTTTGGCCCCTTCTCCATGATTCTTGTAAACTCTATGCCGGAAAGATCAGGCATCTGTATATCAACAAATACAAGATCGACACTATTATTTGCCAGAAAATCAGCGGCATCCAGGGGATTATCAAATTTGCCTGCCAGCTTCAGCCCGGGTGTCTTCTCAATATATCCTGTTACAAGCTGAAGAGCAAGAGGTTCATCATCGATAGCGACAGCTTTGATCATCAGGCAAAGTTAATATATAGGAGCACTTCAAATACTGCATCTGATCTGTTTATCTTTAAATCATGCTTCCCCGGAAAAAGAAGATCAAGCCGTTTATTCACATTTTCAAGACCTATACCTGAATGTACTCCCTCAGTATCTTCCTTTTTCTTAACATTACTATTAACGCATCTGAAGGTTAATGAATCTTTTGCTGCAAGCATACTTATTTCAATAAAAGATTTTTCGCGGTAGCTTATACCATGTTTGAAAGCATTTTCAATGAAAGGGATAAAAAGGAGCGGCGGAATATTCATGTCTTCATATTTCTCTGGAAATGAAACAGAAAGGCTGATCTTGTCGCTCATCCTCAGCTTCATCAGATCGATATAATTGTGCAGGAAATCAATCTCGCTGCTCAGCTTCGTATTTCCCTGTTCCGATTCATAAAGAAGATATCTCATCAGCTTTGAAAGCTTAAGGACGGCCTTTTGTGAATCTTCCGCATTTATTCCAATAAGTGAATATATGTTATTAAGCGTGTTAAAGAAAAAATGCGGGCTTACCTGGTTTTTCAGCAATGCCAATTCTGAGTTAAGCTTATCTCTTTCAAGTTCTTTCTGGAGCTTTTCAACCTGTGAATGGCGTTCAAGGACTTTTAATCCCAGTGAGAAAAAAACTATAAAGAGCGAATTAAATGTATAGCTGAAGATATGCATTTGTCTGAAAGGCGGCCGGCTGATAAATCTTCCTCCCGGAAGAGGTTCGGGTTTCTGTTCCATTTCCTCAGGTTTTTTACCTGTCTCTTCAATATTAGCGCTCCCCGGTATATACTTAATTATGAGCTCACTGGAAATATCTGAAACAAAATAAAAGAAAGCAATCAAAGCCAGCACTGAAAGGAAGTATTTATATCTCCTGATCCCGAAAAAAAATCGTGGGATTAATACCAGGTAGTTGGAATAGAATATTAGTCCGCTGATAAGAGTACCTGTATAATGCAGCCATATAAAATCTTTTCCTACCTGTAATCTTTTAATAAAAAAAACCGGTAATCCGAGCAGAATTGCCCATGCAAGAAAGTGCATCAGTATCTTGATCTTATTACTTCCGAGGAAACTATTTTTCATTATTCCTGCTTTTTGTGTATTCTGTTATCATTTAACAAATATAAGTTATTGAAGTCGTATTATTCATACCGCAGAGCATCAATCGGACTGAGGTTTGAAGCTTTTTTTGCCGGGTACCAGCCAAAAAAGACACCTATTATAAAGCAAACAGCAAATGCAAGTACAATGGACTGTGATGTTACAACTGGCGGCATGTTCATAAGGGTTCCGGCACCCTTTGCAATAAGGTAACCGAATATTATACCGACAGCTCCTCCGAGCAAGCTCAATAGCATTGATTCCACAAGGAATTGTCTCAGGATATCCTTTCCCCTTCCACCGATTGACATGCGCAGTCCTATTTCACGTGTACGTTCAGTTACAGAAACAAACATGATGTTCATAATTCCGATGCCTCCCACCAGCAGTGAAATACCGGCAATTGCGCCCAGCAAATATTTCATAATGTTGGTTATACTTGAGACAGTTTCGAGCAGTTCTGATTGTGACATTATCCTGAAGTCATCTTCCTCCGATTCTTTTATTTTATGAGTTCTCCGGAGTATTTCCTCTACTTCAGTTATTGCCGATGCGCTTTTCTCCTCGCTCACTGCAGAAGCATAAATACCATTTATATAATCTACAGCTGCCAGGCGGCGCTGAACAGTAGTATATGGAGCCAGGATCAGGTCATCCTGGTCCTGTCCCATTCCGCTTTCCCCCTTATCTTTAAGAACACCAATAATTTCAAACGGCAGGTTCTTTATACGGATTGAAATTCCGACTGGATCTGCTCCTTTACCAAAAAGGTTATCCACAACTGTTTGTCCAAGTATACATACTTTCGACATGCTTCTGACTTCATTTGAATTGAAGATCCTTCCGCTTTGAATTTCAAGTTTTCGTATATCAAGATATTCCTCGCTAACTCCATAGATGGATGTTTGTGTATTCTGATTGCCATATATAACCTGGCCATTTGCGTTAACAGCAGGTGAAACGGCAGCAATTGAAGCAGCTTCATTGCGGATTGCAGTTACATCGCTGTATTTCAGCGCCATTGAGCTTGATGCGCCAAGGCTTACTCCTCCTCTTCTTTGCATATTTGGCATTACCATAATCAGGTTAGTCCCCATGGAAGACATCTGATCCTGTATGCTCTTCTTGGAACCTTCGCCGATTGCAAGCATGGCTATTACAGAGGCAACACCGATAATAATTCCGAGCATTGTCAGGAAGGCTCTCAGTTTATTCCTTACGAGCGCTCTAATAGCTATTTTAAATAAATTCGTTAAATTCATACCTCTGTTATTTTTATGCATCAAATTCTTCAATATTCTCTACAGGCAGGGTTTTAAGGATCTCCCTGGCATTAAGCCTTTCGCTTACAACGTTCTCGCGCTGGATTTTTCCATCCCTGAAAATGACATTACGTGTTGCGAACTTTGCAATATCGGACTCATGTGTCACATAGACAATCGTTCTTCCCTTTTCATTAAGATCCTGAAAAAGCTCCATTATTTCGAATGATGTCCTTGTATCAAGATTCCCGGTTGGTTCATCGGCGAGAATCAGAACCGGATCGTTTACCAGGGATCGGGCAATTGCCACCCTCTGCTGCTGTCCTCCCGAAAGCTGATTTGGCATATGATGCATACGGTCAGCAAGACCAACAGCCTCTAAAGCATTGACAGCTCTCTCCTTGCGCTCCCTGGAACCTACTTTACTGTTGTAGAACAAAGGAAGTTCAACATTCTCCAGAGCGGTTGTCCTGGGCAGCAGATTATATGCCTGAAAGACAAAACCGAGTTTTTTATTACGAAGCTTTGCAGTTGCGTCTTTATCAAGTGTATTAATATTGACGCTATCGAGCATGTAATTACCATGGGTCGGCTTATCTAGACAGCCAAGGATATTAAGCATTGTAGATTTCCCGGATCCGCTCACACCCATTATTGCCACAAATTCACCTTCTTCTATTTTGAGGTCCACTCCCCGCAATGCGTGCACCGTAACCTCTCCAATATGGTAATCTTTCCGGAGTCCGTTTATCTCTATTATTATGTTTTTCATAATCCTGAGTTTTAACTGCTGATTATCTGCCATTTAGAATGGCATTGGTCCGCCAGGACCCATGTTTGATCTTGAGGTGGATTTTTTACCTGTTCCACCTGACATTGATATAACAACCTCATCACCTTCATTGAGCCCTGAAGCGATCTCAACGCTTGAACCATTTTCGATTCCCAGGGTAACCATTGCAGGGAGGATGCCTCCCTTATCGTCCTTTACCCATACAGTTTTGGTTTTGGCATTTGTTTCACCTGTTCCCGGAAACATACCCATTGGAGGTATCCCTGCAGGCATCGATCCCATGTCAGGCATCTGACCAGCTTCCGTACCGGATGGTAAAGTAGCCTGCGCCATATCGGGATCTGTGGCTCCTTTTGGCAATTTTGACATCATTTTCGTCAGATATTCCTGATCAGGAGAGAACCTGATTGCTTTCCCGGAGAGGGTAAGGGCTTTATCCTTTTTCTCAACATATATTGTAGCGCTGGCTGTCATCCCCGGCATTAGCTTCTTGTCAGGATTCGGAGCATTAAGAATCACAACGTAGGTGACGACATTATTGGTGGTCACCGGCTGGAGCCGTACCTGTGAAACGGATCCTTCAAATTTCAGATCGGGATAAGCGTCAACAGTAAACTCGACCATCTGACCCTCATTTACCTTTCCAATATCTGCCTCATCTACGCTTGTCTGAACCTCCATCTGGGTAAGGTCATTGACGATTGTAAAAAGTGTCGGGGTGTTGAAGCTGGCGGCGACAGTCTGTCCTTCCTCTATTGCCCTGTTCAGAACAACTCCATCGATCGGGGAAGTAATAGTTGCATAGTCAAGGTTAACTTTAGCTCTTGAGACTGCTGATCTGGAATTGACAACAGAAGCTTTGGCATTTTCGTAGTTAAAAAGAGCCTGATCGTAATCAGCCTCAGCAACCAGCTGCTTCTCATAAAGAGCTTTCATTCTTTTATAAGTTGCCTCCTGGTAGTTTAACTGTGCTACTGCTATATCAAGATTAGCCTGGCTCTGCTTAAGCTGTTCAAGAAGATTTGTTTCATCAATTTTTGCCAGCAGCTGACCTTCTTTGACATTATCGTTAAAATCAACATATACTTTCTTAATTATTCCAGAGACCTGTGTACCAACATCCACAGTCGTTATAGCTTCAATGGTACCTGTCGCGGTCACGGCATTGGAGATCGATCCCCTTTCAACTTTGACTGTATCAAAAGTGTATGCAGCTTCCTTTTTTGAAAAGGGCTTTATAATAAGCAGTATTACTGCTGCCACTATAACTATGCCGGCGATTATTAATATTTTCTTTTTCATGATTTTGTATAATTTTCTTTTTAATAATTTAAATTGATAAAGGAATCCCTGAATAAAAATCGAGGACCTTGTAGCTGAATATCAGGTTGTATTTCGATTGAAGCAGCTGACTCTCGGCAACTATCAGGCTGGTTTTTGAAACAAGGTAATCGACCGAATTTATCATGCCCTGGCTGAATTTCTCATCCGAAAGCATCGAAGATTCAAGAGTTGCTTTGTATGATTCAAGACTTGCTTCATATTCGATCTGGGCTGAGGTAACATCCTGACATGCCTGCTCAATGTTTTTTCTTAACTCGTTTCTTGTATTTATCTCTGACAATTCTGCATCCTGGTAGCCAATTTTTGCAACTGCTACATTGGTTTTTACCAGGCTCCTCTGATAAATCGGAATTGACAGTGAGAGTCCTGCCGAAGGGCTGATGCCATTATTTACCTGGTCAAAATAAGAATCAATCCCGATGCTTGAATAGTTTGATCCTATTCCTGCACTGGCAGATAAAGTCGGATAATAGCCTGCTTTTGCTATCTTTTCATCCAGAGATGCAATCTCCTTGTTTACTGCAGCGTTCATGATCTGCGGTTTTATTGCAATTGCTGCCTCATAGACTGCCTTTACATCAGTCACCCGGTTCTGATTCAGGGATCCGGAAAGATCGGGATTGGCAATACTAAAATCGGCTGTTACAGGCAATTCCATTAGTTGCATCAGGTTGACTTTAGCAATAGCCAGCTGGCTTTGTGAATTTGCCAGGGTAAGCTTCTCGTTTGCCAGCTGTGATTTAACCTGGGCATAGTCGGCCTGGGATATCCCTCTTAGCAGAAGTCTTTCACCTGCAAGGTTGAGCTGACTTTTTGTTGATTCTATCTGCTTCTCACTGTTCTTAACCTGTTCTTCAGCATATAATATCTGAATATAGGCATTAAGGATGCTAAGGCTGATCGATTCACGGGTGGTTTCAAGCGAATATTTTCCGCTTTCAATATCGAGTTCAGCCTGTTTAATCTGGTTAGTCAGCTTTGATCCGTTGAAAACTGTGACTCCTGAATTCAACGAGTAGCCTGTACTATTACTCCCGGTAAGCCCTGACTCACCGCTGACCGTGCTTTTAGCCCAGTTGAAATTCTGATTTACCGAAGCGTTCACTGATGGGAACCTCTGTGCTTTTGCCTGACCGGCATAAAGGCTGTGCCTCTGGTTGGTAAGTTCGCTCTTGCGAATAGTTATGTTCTGACTGAACGCATAGTCAATACACTCCCCCAGGGTCCAGGTACTATCCTGTTGTGCAAAAATATTTTCACTTATTGTTGCCAGGATCAAACTGAATATTAAAATATATTTCCTCATAGATCTTTATCTATTTTGCGATAAAAATATGGGAAGGAGGAGGGAAGAAAAAATAAACTGGATATACTGGCAGATTTTACCGACGAAAAGGGAGAATTCCCTCAGAAGTGACACGTACCCACCCCCTTAATCCCCCTCCCTACTTCGTAAGGAGGGGGAGACAAAATCTTGTATGTTATTGAATATTAACTTATTATATGAGTAATTCCCGGATTATCGTCAATACATCTGTCATATTATCTCTTAGCGCCCATGCATATTCTCTATATTAAGTACGCGCACCCCTCCTTACGAAGTAGGGAGGGGCAGGGGGTGGGTACATGTGATCAAGAGACAGAAGTCGGCAGTAGATAGATTCAATATTATAAAAATAAAAGAAGGCACCCTTGCGAGATGCCTTCTTTCAGAGAATATTTACATGTCCTAGAGTGTCGCTTTTATCAGCTTAAGGTTCGTTTCAAGACCATCAAGGTAAATGAGCACCCAGGTATTGTTTTCATTATTGAATTTCCAGACAGGCCATACCGCGTCATCCTTCATAGGTGGATCAAGGTCAAAAATAGTTATCGCGTTTTCAGCCATTTTTTCATACCCCGGTGTTTCCCCCATCAATGAGATCAACTCTTTCATTCCATTCTGAAGCTTTGATCCGTATGGAGATTCGCCGGATTCTGCCAATGCCACTGCTGCTAAACCTATCATATCCGGCCACCTTAAAATATCCTTACCACTGTTCCATTGATCTTCGGTTGATCCATTCTTTGCAAAAATAAGCTTTTGATATTCATCTACGATCTTTAATACTTCATCAATCTTAAGATTGACAGGAGATTGCGGATCAGAGACAGGGAGCTGTTTCAGAACCGATTCAACCTTATTATAGTTGTCGGATAAATTAAAACTGTCATGGATTCTCTCTCTGGTTACATTTAATGCAAGAAGAGCGCAGAAAACAGAATTAACTGCCAGCAACAACAGGACAAAAACAGTATTATAAATGTTGAAGTTTTTGTTTTTAGCAATTGTGACCAGGAAAACCGGAAGGAAGACAACATAAGGGAAAATAATTCCAACAGCCATCAGTGGCCCAGCTCCTGTCCAGTGCTGTATCTTGAAAAGCATTCCGGTGAATACAACAAAACAGGTCAGCCATGTCACTATGTGAAGCAGCAGATTCTGTTTATTCCCTGCACCTTTATAATGATTAATCAAGGCCAATGGCATAAAGACAAGAACCAGGGTGACAAGTCCTATTACTAACATTTGACCAGCTCCCGGCCAGTGATTTACCTTAAATATGGTACCTGTCAGGATGATAATTGCAGTAACCACGCCTAATATATATATCTTTTGTTTCATGATTCTATGTATTAACTTGATTTCTAGCGTTTTGCAATATGTTTCAACATATCAGACTCAACAATCAGGAGGCTGTTTTTCATCAGCTCCAGTGAATGGAGACCAGACATCATTGAAACCTGACGGTCTTCGGCAAGCTCTTCCGGCATATAGTTCGATGGTGACAGGAGACTTGTAATCTTTTTAAGGTCTTCTCCTGTTAATAATCCGGAAATGAAACCTGAATAATCCTTGAGAAGTGCATCAAGTTCCTGGCGTGAGGTGGTCCCGGGCAGAAGAAAATCCTTCACAGGAGCTGGATGAAATGGTCTTCTTAGAAGAGTGTACTGGATCACAGGTCCGTTTGCAGTCTGTTTGATCTGATCGGGACTTACAGCGGGCTGACCCGGTTTACCTTCTGATTCCTGAACCATTTTTACCTGGATATCGTTGATATACGAAACAAGTTCGGCAGTCCTTAAATGGATCTGTTCCATCTGCGGATAACTCAAGGAATCATGGTACGTGGCTAAGAGAGAATTGTTCCGGGCTGAATTAATGTCGTACATTAATTGTTGTTCCTCAAGGTGAGGGTAAAAGCCTTTTTCGTACCCACCCTGAAGGTTAAGATTAATGAGGGCTCCGGGCACAATAATCAATAGCATACCGATTACCAGGTACAGGAACCGTGAGCTGATATGGTTTTCCTCCTTCCATGTAAACCATGTGTACAATGGAAAGGCAATACACCCGAGAATGATAAGGCCCAAGACCATGAGTAAACCTGCTAGAGGCCAGTGTTGTATCTTGCAAAGCATACCTGCAGCATAGCACATAATTCCAATGGCGCCGAGAAAATAAGCAGGTCTTTTAGCCTTGTTTTCCTGATCCTGCAGCTTGCCTGCAAGCAGTGACGGGATAAATAAAAAAATGCCAAAAAGAACAGCCACGCTTAACATAATACCTGCTCCCGGCCAATGCTGTACTTTAAATAATGTACCTAATATAAACAACATTCCTGCAAGGGATGCTGAGATGAAGAGAAAAATCCTCTTCCTGTTATGAGTCTCTTTCCAGAGAATTCCGAGGGCTGAAGGCATGAATATGAATGCCAGAGCTACAGCCCCGAGGGTCGTCATAATCCCAGCAAGGGGCCAATGCTGGATCTTGAATAATGCGCCAAAGCCAAGCAACACTGTGCCGGCAATGCCTGAAATTTTCATAGTGTTTTTCATATATCGGTATTTGGTGTCAACTACATATAATGTTTCTTCCTGAATTTCCTTAAGCCGTCTGCCGGAACCCATTTTATGCTTCACTTTGCGATAAGCTTCAGAGAAATCAAGTCCGTCCTGCATCTCCTGTTCAACATCGCAGCACAGGTGATCAATAAGTTCATCGACCAAATGAGAAAAGGTGATCTCCTGCTTCCTGACATCATTACTTATCTGGTCGATATTATAGAGAGAGAGTTCAGGCATATCTCAACCCGGGTTGAGGATTTACAATACTTTGAAGAGACTCGATGAATTCCTGCAACTCCTTGATCTTCTCTTCTACAACGGAGTGCCCTTTCTTTGTCAGGCTGTAATAGATCCGGATCCGGTTGTTGAAATTTTCCGATTCAGTTACAAGCACACCTTCACTCTCAAGCTTATGGAGCACAGGATACAGCGCTCCGTACGTAAGCTTGATCTTACCTTGTGTGAGTTCTTCCACTTTATGGGTAATTTGATAACCGTACATACGGTTATTTTCTTCCAGCACCTTCAGGACTATTGTCTTCAGTGATCCCTTGATCAGGTCGGTTGGTATCATACTTTTTATATATTTAATTTGCTTATATATTGCAAATATAAAATATTATTTTTTAATAATACAAGTTTTTTTGAAGATTTTTTTTAAATATTTTTGGATTTATATGAGAACTCAGGACTAAAGTCCTTATTATCTGTGCTTTGAATACCCCGGGCTAAAGCCCGGGATTATTAAAAAATTGATTCTTGAAAGTTTTGAGATTACTTACTTCGTTCGGAATGATATGCCCCCTGTCATTCTGAGCAGAACGAAATGAAGCGAAGAATCTTTTTATTATATTTGAATTATACCTTATAAATACTATGAAATCCGAAATCATCATCCACAATTCCGTCAGCCTCGATAATTCACTTACAGGCTTTATGCCTGATATGGGGCTTCATTATAAAATAGCAGGAGATTATAAACCTGATGCTCATCTTATCGGTTCCAAGACAATTATTAAGGGAAATGAAATGTTCGGTGAGGGAATTCCGGATGAGCTGCCTTCTGATTTTGAACAACCCCAGCGTGATAAATTCCTGCCATGGTGGATTATCGTGGATTCGGGCGGCAGACTGAAAGGAATGCTCCACACCTGCCGGAGATTTGAATACTGCAGGGATGTAGTTATTCTCGTTTCAGAAGGCACACCGGCCGATTACCTGTTGCATCTGAAAGAGAGAAACTATAATTTCATTATTGCCGGGAAAGAAAAAGTTGATCTTGTTATGGCTGTTTACATGCTCAAAGAGAAATATGGCATAACCAGAATCCTGACTGACACAGGCCGTGTGCTCGGGAATGTTTTATTGAACCTTGGAATTGTTGACGAAATAAGTCTTCTTGTACACCCAATAATGGTGGGAGAAAAAAGCTATCCGATGTTTTCAGAGGTCACAGCAGACCTGAAGCTCAAACTTAAAAAATCCGAACAATTTGAAAACGGATGTGTATGGATGGTCTATAGCACTTAACTTTTTTGCTGCTCATCTGTTAGATCATTGTAATATTATATAAATTGATAATAACAAAAATATACCCTGTTACAGGAATGCACTGTGCTTCCTGTGCTGCCAGAACCGAAGAATTCGTAAAAACATTACCGGGAATTGCCGGTGCATCGGTGAATTATGCTGATGCTTCAATTAAAGTAGAATTCCAGCCTGAAGAGATCACTCCTTCGGAGATCAGGAAGGCTGTACGTTCCATCGGCTATGATATAATTACAGATGATACACACAGCCAGGAGCTTAAAGAGGAAGCTCAACAACTATATTTAAAGAAACTTCGTATTAATACAGCAGGATCAGCGGCTTTAAGCATACCTCTTGTTATAATTGCCATGTTCTTCATGACAATACCCTATGCCAATTACATAATGATGGCGCTGGCGATACCTGTCGTGTTCTGGTTTGGAAGACAGTTTCCCTCAGGAGCAATAAAGCAGCTGAAACACCGCTCCGCAAATATGGATACCCTTGTGGCATTAAGCACCGGTCTCGCAGTCCTGTAGCGGGCGTTTGTTACTTTTTTACCAGGGTGTTTTGAAATGGCAGGTATCGACAGCGATGTATATTGTGCAGCTTCTGCGGTGATCATCACTTTTATCCTGCTCGGGAAATTACTTGAAGAGAAGGCCAAGTCAAATACATCGTCTGCTCTGAAAAAGCTTATCGGACTCCGGCCAAAGACAGTAATTTCCATCTTGCCTGACGGACAACAAAAAGAGATCCTGGTCAGCAATGTGATGCCGGGCGACATTTTGCTCGTAAGACCGGGAGCCAGGATACCTGTTGATGGTACCGTAACCGAAGGCAGTTCATTTATAGATGAAAGCATGATCACAGGCGAACCTATGTCAGTAGAGAAGATGGTTCAGTCAAAGGTATTTGCCGGAACAATAAACCAGAAAGGAAGCTTCAGGTTCCGGGCTGACAAGACAGGGGACGATACCCTTCTTGCACAGATCATTAAAATGGTCAGGGAAGCCCAGGGAAGCAAGGCTCCCGTTCAGCATCTTGTTGATAAAATTGCCGGAATATTTGTTCCGGTAGTAATTATAATTGCCCTGATAAGTGGTGTGGTCTGGTACATATCTGGTACAGATAATGCACTGACTCACAGCCTCCTGGCAATAGTCACAGTGCTGATAATAGCATGTCCGTGTGCACTAGGACTCGCCACACCCACTGCAATAATGGTGGCTATTGGCAAAGGCGCCGAAAATGGTATCCTGATCCGTGACGCCGAAAGCCTGGAGATTGCTCATAAAGTTAATGCAGTCGTTCTCGATAAAACAGGGACTATAACTATGGGGGAACCCGTTGTGAACAGTATCATGTGGAACAAAAATTCTGATATTGAAAATTACAGCAGAATCCTGCTTGCTATTCAGAAAGTCAGTGAGCATCCCATTGCAGAACCTGTAGCTAATTACCTGAAAAATTCCAGCGTAAAAGAGAATATTTCTTCAGTATATGTTGAAAGCATGACAGGAATGGGAGTCAGGGCGAACATTGATAAGAAAGAATATTATATCGGCAATAGAAAACTTCTGGATGAAAAGAGAATTTCCATTGATAACGAACTTGCTGAGTTTGCCCAGGAGCAGCAGAAAGAGTCCAGCACGGTTTCCTTTTTTGCAGATGCAGAACAAGTCCATTCAGTTATTTCTATCTCCGACAGGATAAAAGATTCTTCGGTGGAAGCAGTTAAACAGTTGCATGATCTTGGCATTGAAGTACACATGCTGACCGGGGACAACGAAGCTGCAGCAAGGTCTATTGCATCAGAGGCAGACATTGACAGTTATATGGCTGAAGCATTGCCTCAGGACAAGCATGACTTCATCAGGAAGCTTCAGCAGCAGGGTAAAATAGTAGCAATGGCAGGTGACGGAATTAATGATTCGCAGGCACTGGCACAGGCAGATGTAAGCATCGCCATGGGTAAAGGTTCAGATATTGCCATTGACGTTGCTAAAATGACCATAATCTCATCGGACCTCAGAAAAATACCACAGGCGATAAAGCTTTCAAAACTGACTGTCAGAACAATCAGGCAGAATCTCTTCTGGGCATTTGTTTATAATGTCATTGGTATTCCTATTGCTGCAGGAGTATTATATCCTTTGACCGGTTTTTTACTTAATCCAATGATAGCCGGAGCAGCCATGGCATTGAGTTCAGTGAGTGTGGTAAGCAACAGCCTGAGGCTCAGATTCAAATCACTTTAAAAACTCTCTGTATTGATTTTATAATAAATGTCGTTATCTATTTTTGTTCATCGACATAGAGATACAGGGTATCGGCATTAAGTCCCGTGAAAATTCCATACCCGTTCATGATGCTCGTGGAGGGATTTGTCAGGTTCTGAGAGCTTGTGGTGGTCTCATCATAAAGAGATGCATAATCAGGAAGCACATGGAAAAGAATTATCCTGTGATTTCCAAAATACTGGAATTCCTGCGGCATTATCTGTATTCCGGCAGAGGTAGTTGGTGTTTTCCTGAATCTGCTTTCAGGGGCTCCATCGTCCCCAAAATCACGAACCGGATCCAGGATCTCCTCTATATTTTCAATCACAATAATATAATAAGAACCATCATCATTATCCCATGTAATGGTCAGCGGTTCAGGCATTTCCCACATACCTCCCCCGCTCCCGGGCACCGAAGTGCTGTCCATCCGCGTTACTGATATCTTTTTAGCGGATTGCTCAAAATTCACAGGCTTTGAAGGCACTTCAGTATAGGCTGAAATGAGCATGGAGTTGTATTTAAAAGAGAGGTCGTACTTTTCACCTTCTGAAATGATTAAAGTACTGTCTGTGTAAATCCCGTCCCCGGCAGGTGTAAGGATATAATCTGTTCCATCATTTGTAACAGTGATGGTCAGTGAATTAATATCATCCGGAGAATAACTGACATCCGATGAGAATGGTATCTGTCTTCTGACAGCAAGTGTCAGGTATTCGCCGGGATGTAAATATGATTCAATAACAGGAATATCTGTAAATTCAGAATTATCCCGTTTGGTACATGATGTAAATGAGAAAATCAGCAAAATAAGCGATATTAAGATCCTGAATTTCATTTCATCTGAGTTTTAATGAGAGTGTTAAGTTCGGTGTTATGCCGAGGTAATCAATATTAGTTTCAATGATTTCCCCCTCCTCAATTACATATTGCTTGTACCAGACATTTTTACGGTTATAGATATTAAAGAGAGAGACGCTTACGGTTCCCAGCTCTCTTCGTTTTTTATCACCTCTTCTGCCCATTAACAGCTTGTAAGCTGCTGAAAGATCTAAACGGTGATAATCAGGCAATCTCACACTGTTCTTTGAAGTTACGGTGAAAAAATCCTTTGATGTTCCGTCAAGAAGGGTAATCGAGTAAGCTCCGGAAGGAGCTGTATATGGCCGGCCTGTTGCATATATCCAGTTTGCCGAGAAATCCCAGCGTCTGAATTTATAAAGGCCGACTATTTTAAACTCATGCGTAACATCCTGATTTGCCGGATAATAGCTATCTGAATATTCATCAAAATGATTTTTCGCTTCACCGAGGGTATAACTGATCCATCCATTCAGGTCACCTGTATTTTTCTGTGCAAGGACCTCCAGTCCCTTTGAATACCCGTATCCGTTAAAAAAGTTCTCATTGTAATCCATACCCATGGGGCTGGCATTTATCCTGAGAGAATATTCAGTCAGGTTACTTATCTTCTTATAATAACCCTCTACGCTGAATGTATAATTATCCGATTCGTATGAGAGTCCGGCAATATAATGGACCGATGAGCTGATGGGAACCGAAGTGCCGTCGGAAAGTATCCAGAACTCCTTGCTGCCAGACATAATATCTTCGCGGGTCACATGGTTGGCGAACTGGTAAAATTTCCCGGTGGATCCTTTTAAGATAAGCCTTTCAGTAATATTAAAAGTAACAGAGGCTCTTGGTTCAAAATATAGTTTTCCTGTAGTCTGAAAATAATCAGTTCTTATCCCTGGAAGTATCTGGATCTTGTCTTTCAGCAGTTTTGTTCTGCTCTGAATATAGAGCCCGCTCAGAAAGGCCTGTCCGTCGCGGTCAAGTATGTTTGCAGTGTCACTTTGAGCGTATGAGTATTTAATATTATAATATGTTGAAAAACCTCCAAACTGGATCTGGCTGAAATCAGTCAGGTCCCACTGAAAATCGGACTTTATGCTATAATCCTTAAGGTCGTTATCTTCAAATACTCCGCTCATATTTGTTGTTGTTTCATCATCGGGTCTTATCAGCGTCCTTTCTGAGGAGCGGTCCCTTTTATTATAATAATTTGAATAGCTAAGAATTGTGTTGCCATATAGTTTTGAATTCCATTTTCTTGACCACTTCAGGCTGCTGCCTATATTTCCGTATTTAGTAAGATCAACGGAATTCATGCTGAAGTTGGAATTGAACTGTCCAAACGAAGGAATATCAGATGAAAAGCTGTTATCCAGCTTATCGGTCCCGTTAAAAATGCTCAAGGAGATTATGTCCTTATCTGTGGGCCGGTAAGTAAATCTTCCATTAAGGTCATAGAAATAGGAAGTTATCTGCGTACTCTGTGAAAACCTCTGTCCGGGCCCTGTACCTACATCCGGTGCGTTTTGAGTACGGCTTTTATTAAATTTTTTAAATATCATATTGTACATGGTGCCCTGGTACGATTTCCTGAAGGCAATAAAAGATGAGAATTTATCGCCGACTGGTATTTCTGCAAAAATATTTGTGCTGAGGAGGCTTATATCTACACCCACATTAATTCGTTTCTGGTTGCCTTCCTTGCTTGTGATTTCTGTAACACTGGAGATTCTTCCTCCGAATCTTGATTCAAAACCTCCCTTGAAAAGCTGAATATCTTTAAGAGCATTTGAATTGAAAGCACTGAAAAAGCCATACAGATGATCGACATGATAAACCGTGAAACCATCATAAAGAACCAGGTTCTGGTCAGGAGTTCCACCCCGTACATAAAGACCTGATGATGATTCGTTTGAAGCGCTGATCCCAGGCATGAGCTGGAAGGACCTCATGATATCCTTCTCCCCTATGTTGGGTAATTGCTCCATTTTAACAGGTGTAAATTTTATTGTACTCACCTCTGCCCTTTTAACAAAAACCACATCATCTTTATTTGCAGTGACTTTAACTTCTTTCAGCGCATGAGACTGCTGCCTGATTTCGATGTTCAGATTCTTTTTCGGACTCTGAGGCGTCAGAAATACAGGAGTTTTCTCATAACCCAGATATTGCACTATTAAAGTGCTCGTATCGGAAGGTACTTTCAGGAGAGTAAAATATCCATCAGCATTTGTTGAAACTCCGATGGTTGTACCTTTAACCTGAACGCCGGCAAAAGGAAGGGCTTCGCCGGATGCCTTGTCATGCACAATACCTGTAAGAGTATAATTTACGGCTTCTGGCGGACCAAAGTATGTTTTTTGCGGTATGCCGGACAGGGGATCATCTTCATTATTTTCATCAGTTGTATCTTCAAAATAATATTTAGCCAGATCCTCAGCTTCTCCTTTTTCAGGTATATAATCCAGGACTGATTCCTGAAATTCTTTCTGGATGATACTTGAGGCGTACCCCCGGTCAGCCAGATAGTTCTCTTCTTTCTTTAATCTTATACTCTTAAAAACCGATTTCAGACCGTACACATTTATGTCATCGCGGCTTATCATAGTATCGTTCACCAGAAAAAACAGGTTATCTTTTCCATATTTAAAATTGAATGTCAGCAGGCTGGCAAGCACTTCAATACATTCAAGCTTTGGTCCGGAGGTGATATTCCTGCCAGGCAAATAGACAAAATAATAATTGCTGAAAGCTGAAGAGTTCCTAAGCGTATCTCTAACAAACAAATCCTTAGCTGTCGAATTTTCTTCTCCCATGATAAAGATGAAAGGTCGTTTTATCATGATGTAGTTGCTGTCGGCCGTAAAGCACACATACCTGAAATAGCATTTGCTTCCGGGAGCATTTAAGCTGTATTCTTTTTGCTGTGCAAAAACCACTACAGAAAATAAAGTAAATAAAGTTGTAAGAAGAAAACCGTAATGCCCAGAATATAGATTTTTTCTCACTCTCCAGATTGTTTTTAACTGATTTACCAAGGAAACGCATAAAAGTATGCATGTAGTATATTATAAAAAAGAAAATAGGTAAACAGGCAGAATGTATTGATGAATTTGAAGAATCTATCGTCCGGCCGGAAGGTTCCTTTAGCATAAAATATTAATTTAGCAGATATAAAAGATGACTTAATGAAACAAACATTAATTACAATGCTTGCCATGACTCTGTTCACATCAGTAGCGGCCCAGGATAGGATTGAAACTCGTCCCAGGGCTAGCTGCCCTGGAGCTGATAAAATAAGGTAATTGCTGAAGCTGAAAGACACTCAGCGTATCCTGCTTAATCATCCTGTAGAATATGCCAAATAGCTGAATTTTTATTCAAGATCATTCAGGAGATCATACAGCAGATTGCTTTCAAATCCTTTTGACAGACCATATCTCAGGAGCTTGCCTTTCAGGTCGTATTGATTCTTTGCTTTTATATGCTTCCTGTGTTCTGAGAGGATATCCTTTAGTGTCTGAATATATAACTCATTATCAATGGAATCAATTGAGCTTCTTATTATTTCAAAAGTTATTTTTTTTGATTTGAGGTGAGCGGTTATCTTGACTTTACCCCATTTATTGAATCTGAACTTCTCCCTTACAAAGATTTCGGAGTACCGGATTTCATTGATAAAGTTGTCTCTGATGAGTGCGCTTAATATCTTTTCAATGTCATTATCACCAACTTTCCATGCCTGGAGCTTTGTCCTGATATCATCGATGCAATATTCGTGTTTTGAGCAGAGAGCCATTGCCCTTGAAAGGGCGGATTTAAAAAGGTCCGTTTCAGACATACTAAATTTTGTTTCCTTTAATAATTCTTTCTTTCCCGTTAATATCCTTTACAATTTTAACGCCGGAATAGCCTGATCCTTCAAGAAGCTGAATCATAGGCTCTCCCATTGCTTCATTGATCTCAAAATAAATCTTACCGTCGTAAATCAGTATTGTTTCAGTCAGTTTAAGTATTGCGCGATAGTAAACAAGGGGATCAGAATCGGATACGAAAATGGCTGTATGTGGTTCATAATCAAGCACATTTTTAGACATGCGCTTCTTTTCTGATTCACGGATGTATGGCGGATTGCTTACAATAATCTGAATATCATTCATTGATCCGGGATCGGGATTGAAAATATCGGATGTAAAAAATGATACATTAGCTTTATTGAGAATAGCATTCTCTTTTGAAATTTTTATAGCTCCTTCATTAATATCTGTCCCTGTTACTTTTGTTCCAGGGAGATTAACGGCCAGGGCAATTGCTATACAGCCTGATCCGGTACCGGCATCAAGTATGGTTCCCGTGAAACCTCTGTTCTCCCTTATAATAAGATCAACAAGCTCTTCGGTTTCAGGACGGGGTATCAATACATCGGGATTTACCTTTATCCGGCAATTATAAAAGCTGGTCTCGCCCAGTATATATTGTAAAGGCTTACCATTTTTTAGCTCCCTGCAGATACTTATTATTTCATTTACATGCTTCCCTGTAACAGGATCCTGCGGCATGGCAAAAACATGCAACCTTGAGACCTTTAAAACAGTCATTATTATAATACTGGACAGGGCATTTATTTCGGATTGCGGGTAAATATCGATAAGTTCCTTTTCCAGGTATGACTTTATATCCTTTATAGTCCGTATATTATTGCCCATATATCAAATTTAGCACTTTCAGGGAAATGCCCCGGAATAATGACATAAAATTCATGAGAAGATGCCTCGATCTGGCAGGCAAAGCAGAAGGCAGGACCTATCCCAATCCGCTTGTAGGGGCTGTGATCGTTCATAATAATATTATTATTGGGGAAGGATATCACATGATGGCCGGTGATCCGCATGCTGAGGCAAATGCCATCAATGCTGTTGCAAACAGGGAATTGCTGAAGAAGGCAGTTTTATTTGTCAGTTTGGAGCCCTGTTCACACTTCGGCAAGACTCCTCCCTGTACCGATCTGATCCTTTCTAATGGTATAAGGAAAGTGGTGATTGGTACGACTGATACAAGTGATAAGGTTGCAGGAAAAGGGATCATGGCTCTTCAAAATGCAGGATGTAAGGTTGTTACAGATGTGCTTGGTGAAGATTGCAGGTGGATCAACAGGAGGTTTTTTACTTTCAATGAAAAGAAAAGGCCATATATTATTCTGAAATGGGCACAAAGTGCTGACGGATATCTGGACCATGAAAGAGAGAAAGTACCTGAACATAAGGCTACATGGATAACCGGCAGACCTGAGAGAGTTCTTGTACATAAATGGAGGGCAGAAGAGCAGGCAATTCTGGCCGGAGCAGGTACTGTAAGGGCTGATGATCCGAAGTTAAATGTAAGGTACTGGGCAGGAGATGATCCGTTAAGGTTGATACTCAGCAGTTCCGGCACTCTCAGGGAAGACTCAGCAGTCTTCAGAACAAATGGCACAAATATTGTGTTTACTTACAATGAAGAAGCAGATCTGGAAAATGCATTAAAAGTGAAACTGGACAAAAACAGGAACTCTGCTTCCCAGGTCGTAGAGTACCTTTATAATATTGGCATTCAGTCACTCCTTATTGAAGGAGGGGCAGTGGTTCATAACCATTTCATTTCAGAAGGTAAATGGGACGAGGCAAGAATATTTACAGGAAAGGAGCCTTTTAGAACAGGAGTAAAAGCTCCTGTGGTTTCAGGAAGGGTACTGGCTAATTTGTCATTCAGCAGTAGTAATCTTGAAGTAATTATGAATGACAAGGTTTCAGATGTACCCAGGGGTTGATTATTACGAAAAATATTTCTAATTTTGGTAATTATAAAGTATAAAGTTATGAATAAGCGAATGTTTTTTCTGGTGACCATGATGACAGTATTTACAATCTGCGTTTATGGACAGAATGGCAAGAAGTTTTTCAAGGCAGGAAATGATTTTGTTGAGAGTTTAAAGTACGAGGATGCCCTGGTTCAATATACTAGCGCAATAGGTATTGAACCATCGAATCCCGATTACTATTATGCCAGAGGGATGGCATATAAATCTCTCGTTAAATATAATGAAGCAAAATCCGATTTTGAAAAGGTACTGGTTTTTGCCCCTAAAAGTGTTGAGGCACTTATAGGACTTGGAGCCGTTTGCAACAAAATGGGAGTTTTTGAGGAAGCGCTCAAATCACTGAACCGGGCTTCTTCTCTTGATAAACGGAATGGCGATATTTATCCCGAAAAAGTGATCACCCTTATTGGCCTGGAAAAGTATGATATGGCGCTGAGAGTATCAGATACTGCTGTGATAATAAAAGAAACTCCCATGAATTATTATTACAGGGGAATCATTTATACCAAGCTGAATAATGATCTTTTCGCTAAAAAGGAATTTGAAAAAGCCATTGCAAAGGATAAAAAACTGCCAGATCCAAGACTTGCTCTTGCTGACCTGCTTTTAAGGATCGGTGATGCAGCGGGAGCTATGACACAGTGTACTGAAATCTTACAGAATGATGACAGGAACACAGCAGCTTACATGATGAGAAGCAAGGTTTATATGAAAAACCTTGATTACCCGAGCGCTATTAATGACCTTTCCAAAAATATCCTTATTGAGCCCAATAATTCTGACTTTTACCTTTACAGGGGTAAAGCTTACCAGGATTTTAATCAGCATACCAATGCAATAAATGATTTTTCGAAGTATATTTCCATTAATCCGGAAAATCCTGATGCCTTTTTTGCAAGGGCCAAATCGTATGAAGAGATAATGAATTACGACAAGGCAATGGAAGATTATAAGAAGATCACTGTTCTTTCGGAATTCAACCAGGAAGCCCGCAAAATGCTGAAAGATGCACAGACCAGGCTTTATGAGCTGAACAGGGAAGCTGTCCCTCCTGAAATAGCTGTTGTAAGTCCGGCACCAGTCAATGAAACGGTTGAGATCAGGGGAGATAATACATCCCTGCTTATTTCCGGGAAAATAAAGGACAAGAGCAAAATCAAGTCATTAGTAATTAATAATGAAGCTGTTTCAACTTTAGAGAAAGGCGGTGAGTATGAATTCCTTGCTAAGATCAATATTGCTGGCCTTGATAAGATAACACTTGTTGCCCGCGATGATTATGACAACGAAAAATCTGTCACCTATTCACTTATACGTACAGAGATAGTTCCACCCCAGGTGACCATAGTTGCCCCTTATGCTTCAGATGACGGGCAGATTTACCTTGATAATAATAGTTCCACCCTGTTCCTTCAGGGGAAAAT
Source organism: Bacteroidia bacterium (assembly GCA_026391215.1). GTDB lineage: Bacteria > Bacteroidota > Bacteroidia > Bacteroidales > VadinHA17 > LD21. The sequence goes on along the minus strand of JAPLDX010000089.1, from coordinate 26,392 downwards.
AACTGACGAAAGCAAAATTAAGTCAGTATTTATTGACGGAGTGACTGCCAGTTATCCGATAGGAGACCTGAATCCCACATTTACAGCGACTGTTGAAATTCTGAACAAGAACAAAATCGTCGTTGAAGCTGAGGATGTTTACGGGAACAAGCAAACATCTGAGTTCAGGCTCAACAGGGAGGGTGCGGAAATTGCAGAAAACAATCCAATGGGGAAAACATGGGTGGTATTTATTGAAAATTCCAATTATTCCACTTTTGCCAGTCTGGACGGCCCTGTGAAGGACGTCAATACAATGATAAGAGCTTTTTCGACATACCAGATCCAGAATATCATACATAAAAAGGATATGACTAAAAATGAAATGGAGAAATTCTTCTCGATTGAGCTCAGGGATCTAATTAAGGCAAACCAGGTTAAATCATTGCTTATATGGTATGCCGGTCATGGTAAATTTATAAATGATGTCGGTTACTGGATTCCTGTTGATGCCCAGCGTGAGGATGAATTCACCTACTTTAATCTTAACACATTAAGGGGATGCATGGAATCTTATCTGTCATACCTTACACATGATCTCGTGGTTACTGATGCCTGTGAGTCCGGACCAAGTTTCTATCAGGCAATGAGGTCGGATCTGAAGAAGAGAAGCTGTGATGACTGGCAGGCAACACAGTTTAAATCGTCACAGGTCTTTTCATCTGCCGGGTATGAGCTGGCTGTTGATGATTCACAGTTTACCAAGACTTTTGCAACTACCCTTCAGAATAATCCTAATGCCTGCATTCCGATCGAAGATATTGTGGCAAAAGTGGCTACTGCAGTAGGCACCAACAACCAGCAGAAACCCAAATTTGGTAAAATAACCGGTTTGAAAGATGAGGATGGTACATTCTTCTTTATAGCCAGATAACATTGATGAAAATAGTATTGTGGTCTTACAGTAATAAGATCATCAGGCACATAAGCCTGATGACCTTATTTTTTATGCTGCCCCTGGGTTTCTTAACTGCGCAGACATATTTTTTTGAGAAGTACGGTGTAGAACAGGGATTAAGCTCTTCTAAAGTCTATACTGTCTTGCAGGATAAGAATGACTGGATATGGCTCGGAACTGAAAGTGGTGTATCAAGATTCAACGGCTCAAAATTTGAGAATTTTTCTTCCAGGAACGGATTGGCTGCCGGCGGAGTTATGTGTCTTGCAGAAGATACTCTTGGCAGAATCTGGTTTGGCCATCTTAACGGAGGTATCTCCCTTTTTGACAATGGTGAATTCTCAAAACTAAAATTCGATACAATTTCAATCAACCAGGACATTTCCGGCATAAGGCAAAAGGACGGCAAAATCTGGATCATAACATTAAGCAATGGAGCTATTCTGACAAATTTCCCGGCACATGGCGATACACTCCTTTCCGGAAGGCAATACAGAGGGAAAGAAGGGTTGAGCGACCAGGTTTCAAGTATCTGCGTTGACAATAACAACAATTTCTACTGCATAACTCCCCCTGCAGGCATTAAAAAGTTCAATCCAACGAAAAATGCCTTTGAGACATTCCTTCCAGAAGGACTTACTAAGTACTTCAATGTCATAGTGATGTACCAGGATAAGAAGGGGAATTACTGGTATGGCACTTATAACGGCGGACTCTACAAATATGATGTTGACTCCCGGAAGATGAAGATATATGATATACGCGACGGGCTTTCAAAGAACTGGATATCTTATATTACTGAAGACTACCTTGGGAGAGTGTGGATAGGTACCTGGGGTGGAGGAATAACAGTATTTGACGGCGACAAATTAACGGTCTATAATGAATCAAACGGACTTGCGGCAACGACTATCCATTGGATGATCGAAGACAATGAGAAAAATATGATTATTGCTGATCATTACACCGGAATCAGCATCTTTAAAGGAGATCATTTTGTCACATGGTCAAATGAAAAATTCCTTCCGGAAAAAAGTGTATATGCTGTTGAAGAGGACGAGCTTGGAAGATACTGGTTTGGAACGAATGGAGGGTTATCAATTTACGACCCTTCAGGCAAAAGCAAAAATGAAATTCAGTTCATTAATACGATCGGGAATAAAATAAGGTTCATCAAATCAGATAAGCAGGGTACTGTATGGGTCGGGACTGATGGTACCGGATTATTCAGATATGATATTAAATCTGGCAAATTCATATATGACACAAAAATAAATCAGAATCTTCATTACAATGGCATTATTACAGCGCTGGCCATTGATAAAAAGGAAAGACTCTGGATTGGAAATATGGACAGGCTGGTAATGTATGATGCTTCATCTGATGAAGTATCATATTATTTACAGGAGAATGGTCTTGCAGGTACATCAATAACAGCGTTATATTGTGACAATGATAATAATACATGGATAGGTTCTGAAAACAAAGCAGGACTTACAAAATATGATTCTTCAACAGGAAAATTCAAAATAATTAGAATAGGTGAAGGATATATTCCAAAAACAATAGTCCAGACTCCTGATAAAATGGTATGGGTTGGAACAACAAGCGGCCTGCTGGGATTGAAAAACGATTCCGTTGTCCTTGTAATAAACGAAGGCAGCGGACTATTATCTGATAATATAAAACTTCTTCAACCACAGGGAGATAAGTACCTTTATATAGGTACTAATTATGGACTGAACAGATATAACTTTTCCGACAGCACTATCGCTTCGTTTACAAAACGGAATGGTTTTCCCGGAATAGAGACTCTTCCTAATTCAGTTACAACAGACACTAAAGGCAATATATGGTTTGGAACTGCCAACGGGGTTACACGTCTTGATCCAAAACTAATGCCTCCAAGTGACATAAAACCTGTAATTCATTTTAGCAGCATGGAAGTCAACTATGTCCCAAGGATTATGAAAAAGGACATGAAGCTGAACTTTAAGGATAAAAATATATTATTCAACTATTACAGTGTCTCCCTGGTCGATCCTGATGCAGTCAAATTTAAGGTAATGATGAAGGGATTTGATAAGGATTGGGGTCGCCCGACCAAAGAGACTATGAAAGATTATCCGTTACTTCCGGGTCATTATACTTTCAGCATAAAAGCTTCAAACAGTTATGGCTACTGGAACGAGAATCCTATTGAGTTCCCCTTCATTATAAAGCCTCCGTTCTGGAAGACGCCCTGGTTTATTGCGATATGTATAATTCTGGCAGCAATAGGGATAATGTCTTATATCAAGATCAGGGAACAAAACCTGATTAAAGAAAAAAGAATACTTGAACAAAAAGTTGCCGAAAGAACTGCTGAGGTAGTTCAGAAAAGCATGGAAATTGAAGAGAAGAACCGCGATATAACTGCAAGCATAAGGTACGCAGAACGCATTCAGCGTGCAATGCTCCCCATGGAGGATTCATTCCATGATACATTTGTACTTTATATGCCCAAGGATATTGTGAGCGGCGACTTTTACTGGATGTACGACAATGGCGATATCCAGTTCATTGCAGCCTGCGATTGCACAGGGCATGGTGTTCCGGGAGCATTCATGTCAATCATCGGTCATAATTCCCTTAATAAGGTTGTACGCGAATACGGGATTATCAGACCCGGCGCAATCCTGGACCAGTTGAACATTGAGGTTGTCAAAGCCCTGATGCAGAGGAAGGGAGAGACAATAAACGACGGGATGGACCTTACACTCATAGCTTTCAACCGGAAAAAATTCACTCTCGAGTTTGCCGGTGCATATAATCCATTGTACCTTGTAAGAAACGGAGAAGTAATTACACATAAAGGTGACAGGTTCCCAATTGGAATGTCATCGATGGAAGCAAAAAAGACATTTGCAAATCAGCATGTCGAAATTAAATCGGGCGATATGATTTATATGTCCTCAGATGGCTATGCAGATCAGTTTGGTTCGGCTGATTCCAAGAAATATAAATCGGGAAATGTCAAGAAACTATTGGCCGAAATATATATGCTTCCTATTGATGAGCAGCGCATTAAGCTTGAGAAGGAGATACTGGACTGGAAAGGAGATCTTCAGCAGGTCGACGATATAATGTTTATAGGCACAAAAATCCCGTAAGATCAGATCTTTGCTATCCTGCGCCATTCTTCATTGCCCCTGTCCTTGTTGTTAAGAGCAATAATCACTTCTTCCGGGGTATTGACTGTTTCCCAGATGCCTTTATGCTCACTTCTGAGAAAATGGTTTTCGATCATATTATCAAGGAAGTCAAGAAGTGAATTATAAAATCCAAGTGTATTGAGAATGATAATCGAGCCGTCGAACAGGCTTAGCTGCTTAAGGGTGATTGCTTCGGTAAGCTCCTCAAGCGTCCCGACACCGCCTGGCAGAGCAACAACAGCATTTGACAGGGCAAACATTTTTCTTTTTCTTTCCCCCATATCAGAAGTTATGATCATTTCATTGATCCCGTGATGGCCCCAGCCTTCTTCATTCATAAATGAAGGTATTACTCCTGTTATCCTGCCGCCGTTTTCAATGACAGCATCTGCAAGCTTGCCCATAAGGCCTATACCTCCTCCGCCGAAGACTACATCCATTCCCTCTTTTGCCAGGAGTTTTCCCAATTGTGATGCGGTCGCATTGTACTCAATATTTATCCTGCTGCTTGAGGAGGCAAAAACACAAATTGTCATGTACTGTAATTAAAAAAGGCCGTTACAGTTATTCTGCACGGCCATTATTCATTAAATCATTATCTAAAGCAATGCATTAAGCTTGTTTACGAAATTGTTCTTCGGAACAGCTCCCACCTGCTTGTCGGCAACTTTCCCATCTTTAAAGAACAGGACAGTCGGGATATTCCTTATGCTGTACTTAGCGGCAACCTGGGGACTGTCATCTACATCGCATTTAACAACTGTCGCCTTGCCGGAATACTCTTTTGAAAGCTCCTCAATAATTGGTGCTATCATTCTGCAGGGGCCGCACCATTCTGCCCAAAAATCAACAATTACAGGTTTATCAGATTTAATTACAATTTCATCAAAAGTTTTATCATTTACTTCCAGAGCCATATTCTATGATATTCTTGATTAATAAAATGCCAGCCGTAAATATAGCTAATTAACTTTATATTCAATACCGGGATGATCGTCGAGATAAGAAATAAGATCGTTATTAAGACGTATGCGTATTGTCCTTGAAAACATCGGAACAGATAGCTTATCATCAGGATCCAGGAACAGGAATTTAAGTTCAGTATCGCCTTTGTTTTCGCTAATCAGATCCCTGAGCTCACTTATCATCTCCTCGCTTATATTTGCAGGATTAATTTTAAGTGTAACTGATCTGATCAGCTCATCCTTAACACTTGACAGCAGGTTGATCTTTTTAATACTGAATTCCGGCTCATCGTCTCTAAATTTCCTTTTCTGAACCCTGCCTCTTACAAGCAGGTAATAACCTGTAAAAAAGAATTTACTGTTATCAATGTAATCCTTATCAAACATTATAAACCTGAACGAATCCGAATAATCCTGAAGAGTAAAAGAGCCATAGGGCTTTCCGTTCTTCCCGATACCGTTTTTTGTTTCAGTCACCATCCCTGCTACAATCACTTCCCTGTCGAGATAATCCCTGAGATTTTGCAGTTCAGCAAGAGTTGCAGTGGTAAAAACATTTATTTCAAGCCTGAAATCATCAAGGGGATGGGATGAAAGGTAAATCCCGATCACTTCCTTTTCGCGGTTGAGCTTTTCCAGCTTGGGCCAGTCGGGACATACCGCAGGTTCAGGTTTTATTATTTCAAATCCTTCGGAATCTCCAAAAAGAGTCTGCTTGCTCGAAACATTAATTGTTCTGGCATTGTTGCCATAACGTATAAGGCTTTCGATGAAGCTTGATCCCCTTGTATCGAGTGAAAAGTACTGAGCTCTTGAGATCCCTGTAAAACAGTCAAAGGCACCTGCAACAGCCATCGCTTCAAGATTCTTCTTATTCAGGGAGTTGAGGTTAACCCTTTCAACAAGATTATATATATCCTTGTATAGCCCGTTTTTCTCTCTTTCTTCAATAAGCTGAAGCACAGCGCTTTCGCCAACTCCTTTAATCGCACCCAGACCAAACCTGATATTTCCGTCCTTATTTACGGTAAACTTGACATTGCTTTCATTTACGTCAGGTCCAAGAACATCCATACCCATACGCCGGGTTTCATCCATGAAGGTGGTTATCTTTTTAATATCGCTGATATTCCGGCTCAGGACAGCTGCCATGAATTCTGCAGGGAAATTTGCTTTCAGGTAACCGGTCTGGTATGCAATGAGAGCATAGCATGTTGAATGTGATTTATTGAAAGCATATTGGGCAAAAGCTTCCCAGTCGGACCATATCTTATTTATGATCTCCACATCATACCCTTTTTTACTGCATCCCTCAAGGAACTTAAGCTTCATCTCATCCATTATGGATTTCTTCTTTTTCCCCATTGCTTTTCTCAGCGAATCAGCTTCTCCCTTTGTAAATCCTGCCAGTTCCTGCGAGAGGAGCATAACCTGTTCCTGATAGACTGTGATTCCGTATGAATCGTTAAGATATTTTTCCATTACCGGCAGAGGAGAATCAATTTTCTCCTTTCCATGTTTTCTCCGGATGAACTTGGGGATATATTCCATTGGTCCGGGACGGTAGAGAGCATTCATGGCAATCAGGTCTTCAAACCTGTTCGGTTCAAGATCTCTCAGGTATCTTTTCATCCCCGTTGATTCAAACTGAAAGATGCCTGTCGTTTCACCATTGCTGAATAATTCAAATGTCTTTTTGTCATCAAGAGGAATCTTATCAATATTGATATCAATGCCTTTCGATTTTTTAATATTTTCAATAGCGTCCCTGATTATAGAAAGTGTTTTCAGCCCGAGGAAATCCATTTTGAGCAACCCGACTGATTCCACATGGCTCCCGTCATACTGGGTAGCATACAATTCAGTATCTTTTGCAGTGCAAAGGGGGATATAGTTATCCAGTGAGTCTTTCCCAATTATTATTCCGCAGGCATGTACTCCAGTCTGCCGGACCGAGCCTTCAAGCACTTCGGCATATTTGAGGGTTGTTGCGATAAGCTTATTTGATGATTCTTTTTCCCGGGCCAGTTCCGGCACTTCATTATAAGCCTGGGAAAGGGATATTCCTGGCCGTTCCGGGACAAGCTTTGCAAGGCGGTCAGCATCAGGCAATGGTAATTTCTGGACCCTGGCAACATCTCTTATCGCCATTTTGGCTGCCATAGTACCAAAAGTAATGATATGTGCCACTTTATCGTGCCCATATTTATCGACTACATATTTAAGTACGGATTCTCTTCCGTCTTCGTCAAAATCTATGTCGATATCCGGCATGGAAATACGGTCAAGGTTAAGGAACCGCTCAAAAAGGAGACCATATTTTATTGGATCTATATCAGTTATCTTAAGACAGTATGCCACAACTGATCCTGCAGCGGAACCTCTTCCGGGGCCCACTGAAACCCCCATCTCCCTTGCGGCTCTCAGAAAATCCTGGACAATAAGAAAGTAGCCCGGGAATCCCATTTTGGCAATTGTTTCCAGTTCAAAATCGATCCTTTCCGTCTGTTCTTTGGTAAGGGTTCCCCATCTCTCTTCTGACCCTTTGTAGGTAAGGGTTCGGAGATATTCATCTTTATCGGTATATCCTTCAGGCAGTTCGAACTCCGGCATGATAGGCGCATGGTCGAGTTTATATTTTTCAATGCCGGCTACAAGTTCAGAAACATTATCAATTGCTTCCGGAATATCGCTGAAGATAGCTCTCATCTCCTCTTCAGTCTTGAGGAATTCCTGCTTTGAATATCTTAACCTGTTGGGATCGTCAATATCTTTTACTGTGTTAATGCAGATAAGCCTGTCGTGTGCTTCGGCATCTTCAGCATTAATAAAATGAACATCATTGGTTGCAATCAGCTTTACACTATATTTAGCTGCAAGTTTTTTCAGAACCTCTATAACTTTCTGTTGTTGGGGGAAAGCAGTTCTGTCTGCATCAGGTTCATAGGTTTCATGCCGCTGCATCTCAAGGTAGAAATCGCTGCCAAAGATGTCCTGATAGCTTTTAAGGGCTGCTTCGGCTCCAGCCATGGTCCCGTTAAGTATTTCATCGGGGATCTCTCCGGCAAGGCATGCAGAGGATGCAATCAGACCCTCATGGTATTTTGCCAGTAATTCCTTGTCGATGCGCGGCTTATAATAAAAGCCTTTGATCCAGGCAATGGAAACAAGCTTGATCAGATTCTTGTATCCGATGAGGTTTTTTGCCAGCAGGATGAGGTGGTCGCCCGACCGGTCCTCTTTCCCGGTGACTTCTGAAATGGATCTTTTCGCAACATATATCTCGCAGCCAATGATAGGCTTTATTCCCTTTTTTGTGGCAGTATTATGAAACTCCTTGACACCAAACATATTGCCATGGTCTGTAATGGCAATGGCTTCCATACCCAGGGATTTTACTTTATCGATCAGCAAAGGAATATTTGAAGCACCATCCAATATAGAGTACTGAGTATGAACATGTAAGTGAGAAAAACCAGTCATGAAAAGGATTATTAAAAACAATTTGGTCAGCTAACAAAAATAAGCAAAAATGAATAAAAACAGGAGTGCTTCAGTCATCTTCAAAATAATAATCTGTAACCGCTTATATACCAATTATAAACCAGAACATGCAATCTGTCGATTGAATATGGCATTCATGGAAATCCTTGTTTAATTTCATTTTTTGAAAGTGACACAGTCACTATCAAGGACAGTAAAAGGAATCTAGACATTCCTTAAATATTTATTTATTAACCTAAACTAAAAGTTATGAGAAAACTTCTCTCGATGTTTATAGTTTTTTGCGGAGTATGGCTTTCAGCCAGTGCCCAGCAAAAGACTATTACTGGTACTGTGACCTCTTCTGTTGAAGGAGAGGGTGCTATGCCGGGTGTATCCGTAGGTGTGAAAGGGACCACTGCTGGTATCGTTACCAGCATAGACGGCAAATACTCTCTGGCAGTTCCTGAGAACGCCACAACCCTGGTTTTTTCCTATATAGGAATGAAGAAGCAGGAGGTTGAGATTGGGAACCGTTCAATAATTGATATCGTTCTGGAGCCCGATATTCTGGGCCTGGATGAAGTAATTGTTACTGCTTTTGGCGTATCCAGGGAGAAAAAAGCTGTTGGATATTCAGTTCAGGATGTCAAAAATGAGGTAATACAACGAGCAGGTAATACTGATCTTGCAGGTGCAATGCAGGGAAAGATCTCCGGTGTTGATATTAAGCCTTCAAGCGGTATGCCCGGGGCCTCATCACAGATTGTTATCCGTGGCGCACGCTCTTTTACAGGGAATAACGCTCCTCTTTATGTAATAGATGGAATGCCTATTGCCTCCGGCTCGGATTTTCAATCAGGAAGCGGAGGTAGCTACACAACTGGAGGAAATGGTGTAACCGGATCAGATATTTCTAACCGTGCAGTGGATCTTAATCCATCCGATATTGAAAGTATCAACATACTTAAAGGTCAGGCAGCAGCAGCCCTTTACGGTATCCGTGCATCAAACGGGGTCATTCTCATTACAACAAAGAGCGGCCGGAATAATGCAGTCGGAAAACCTGTTATTTCAATATCTCATACAAGCGCTTTTTCAGAGGTTTCACGTACTCCGGATTACCAGACCACCTATGCTCAGGGTCTTTCTGGCAGTTATGTTCCCACTGCTTCGTCATCATGGGGACCAAAGATCGTTGATCTTCCGGATGATCCTACATACGGAGGGAACAGTAACGGTCATCCAGGCGAATATTATGTTCCCCAGCTGGCATTGGGGCAGGTTGCAGATGCATGGGTCACTCCACAGGTATTTAATAACTGGGACAGATATTTCAGAACAGGTTATTCAGCAACCAATAACGTAAATATAAGTCAGGCTGCAGCAGAAGGCAATTTTGCTCTTGGTCTGAGTCAGACTTCACAGAGTGGTATAGCTCTGGCATCAGGAATGAATCGCTGGAATGGCAAAGCTTCTGCGGAAAGGAAGTTCGGTAAAAACTTCAGTACAGGATTTAATGCCAATTTTTCCAAGACAGATATTGACAAGCTCCCGACAGCTAATGATGCTGCACTGGCCGGTGTTTTAGGTGCACCTGTCAGTTATAATCTGAAGGATTATCCTTATTTTATTCCAGGAGATCCTTATACTGACATATATTATCGTGGAGGCAGTTGGGACAATCCGTATTGGGCCGCTGAACATACGGTCTTTAATGAAAAAACTGACCGGTTTTTCGGAAATGGATTTGCTAATTATACCGCCAAGCTGAGTGGAAATATGAATTTGAAAATCCGTTATCAATTAGGGGCAGATTCATATACCACAAATTTCAAGGATGTATTTGAATATGGACATGCTGCATCTACAGGAATAATAGATAATTACGGTATAACGTCTTTTACAGTCAACCAGCTGATTACAGCAAACTATGACTGGACCATGAGCAATGGTTTGACCCTTAATGCAATGATCGGAAATGAATTTGATCAGGGCAGCCAAAAGATTTATTCAGAACATGGTGAGGATTTTAATTTTGGGGGCTGGGCACATATTAAGAATGCCAACCTTGTCACTGCAGATGAATCTTATTGGCAAAATCGTACTTTCGGTACTTTCGGAAGTTTATCCGCGCAGTGGAAATCGTTATTATTCCTTACCGGAACAGGCAGATATGATATTGTTTCCACAATGCCGACAAATAACAGAGCTTTCTTTTATCCTTCAATTGCCTTAAGCTTTGTATTATCTGAACTAAACGCAGTGAAAAATATTGAGTGGATTTCATTTTCCAAACTTCGCCTTTCATATGCTGAAGTAGGGCAGGCAGGAGCATATATTCAAAATTACTACACCACTCCGACGGGACAAAATTATGGAGGCGGTTGGTTTAATGGATTTCCAATCCAGTATCCAATAGACGGGGTAAGTTCTTATATTCCTAATAATGTTCAATATGACCCCAACCTGGTGCCACAAAATACAAAATCATACGAAATTGGCGGAGAATTGAAATTCTTCCAGAATCGCCTGGGTATTGATTATACTTTTTCACGTCAGAATGTTGTGGACCAGATATTCAGTGTACCACTGGCAGGCTCTACAGGTATACGTGCCTTGTTGATGAATGGAGGTAAAGTGCACACGCTCAGCCATGAGATCATATTATACATAACTCCTGTGTTATCTAAAGATTTCCAATGGGATCTGAATTTTAATTTTTCAAAGATTGATAACTATGTTGATGAACTGGCTGAAGGTGTTGAAAGCATTTTTATAGGAGGATTCACCACTCCTCAGGTCCGGGCAGGTATCGGTGATACTTATCCTGTTATTTATGGAGTTTCATTTGCCAGAGAAGAAACAACTGGTAAGATTCTGATTGATGACGATCCGAGCTCGGCGAATTATGGTTTCCCACTGGCTGGTGAACCTGCTGTGATCGGGAAAGTGTCTCCTGATTTTATCCTGGGAGGCAATACTACTTTCACATATAAAACTCTCTCATTGAATGCGTTGTTTGAGTGGAAGGAAGGGGGTAAGATGTACTCGGGCAGTAACGGATTGCTCGACTTTTACGGTTTATCAACAAGAGTGGAAGATCGTGAGTCAACCTTTATCTACGATGGAGTAAAATCTGATGGCACACCCAATGACATTTCACGGGGCGGGCCATTAGATCCTTATGCTTTGCAGATGTTGCACCAGAATGTACTTACAAATATTGATGAGTATTATATTTTTGATAATTCATTTGTAAAACTTCGTGAGCTTTCCCTGAAGTATAAACCTGCAAATAAGTTATTCAAAAAAGTCGATCTGGGTGTTTCTGCTTTCTTACGTAACCTACTTATCTGGACCGCCCTTCCAAACCTGGATCCCGAATCGAGCCAGGGGAATACAAATATGGGAGGATCATTTGAAAGGTTTACCGTACCACAGACAACCAGCTATGGTTTAACGTTAGATTTAACTTTTTAATTTGAAATATCATGAAAAAGAAGATTAATATAATATTATCTGTAGCAATCCTGGCCCTGACTCTCTGGTCATGTTCTGAATCTGTTATGGATGAAATAAATAAGGACATAAATGACCCGAACGATATGGTATCAAGCCTGATAATTACAGATGCTATGACTTCCAGTGCTTTCAATATAGTCGGCGGGGATTTTAATATTTATGCATCTGTTTATATTGAACATAATACAGGTACATTTGGACAGCTTTATAATGCTGATATCAGGTCTTCAGAGCCTACAGCTTCATCAACTTATAATAATACATGGAATGCAGTATATGCAAACCTTTACTGCCTGAGGCTGGTACGGGAAAAATGTTCCACTGGCGGCCCGGAAGAAGGCAATTATCATACTCTCGGTATTGCACAAATACTTACGGCATTAAATCTTGCAGTACTTACTGATATGATTGGGGATGTACCATGGACCCAGTCATGCCAGCCAGGTGTAATATATACCCCTGAACTGGATAGTCAGCAAGATATTTATGCAGATATCTTTGATTTGCTTGACGAGGGGATTGCCAATCTTGACAAGGCTACGATATTTGTTTCTTTAGGAAATCAGGATCTGATATATGGCGGGGATACCGATTTGTGGAAGAAATTTGCCTATGGGTTGAAAGCCCGTTATACAATGCACCTATCGTACAAGACTCCTGCTTATGCTGATGTTATCTCATTTGCCGACCAGTCTTTCACTTCAGCTGATGAACAGGCTCAGTTTAATTATAATGGAAGTACTGCACTAAGTCCCTTTTGGGTTTTCTTCCGGGATCGGGATTATTTCGGTGCAAGTCAAAGCCTGCATGATAAATTAGTTGAGAGAAGTGATCCCAGGGATGATGTGTTCTTTATACCTCATCCCGCTGCAGGCGGTGGCCTGGTATTTGCTCCAAATGGTACAGCAAATCAGGTTCAAGGTTCCTATTCAGTATCTGCAATCAGCACAAATACTGCACCTACCTACCTCCTGAGTTATCATGAGGTAGAATTTCTGAAAGCAGAGGCTTATGTGCGGTTAAACAACTTAACTGCCGCTGAAGACGCTTTACAGAGTGCCATTACAGCTGCTTTCCAAAAAGTAAATATCGGCTTAACAGCCACTGATGCAGCAGATTATTTTGATGATATTGTAAGCTCCAGATTTTCAGCAAATCCGCTATCGGAGGTAATGAATCAGAAATATATTGCTTTTTTCGAGGAAGAAGCTATTGAAGCCTACAATGATTACAGAAGGCTAAGGGCAATGGGTAACAATGTAATTACATTGGCAAATCCCGCCAATACAAATCAGTTCCCATTACGTTTGACATATGGATCCGGAGATGTAACTACAAATGTAAATGTCCGTAATGCTTATGGTGACGGAACTTATGTATATTCTGAAAATGTCTGGTGGGCCGGAGGAACACGCTAGATGCCTCCTGTTTCATAGTTTAACTAAAAAATAATGTAAAATGAAAAAAATAAAAACAATAGGATTGATCATCACACTTATTATGATATTCATAAGTTGTGAACAGCTTCCGGATCCGGCAGGCGAAAGGGGTGTTGCAGTAGTCCCTGGCATTTCGGGTCTTAATCCCGGGGTATTTGATATTAATGATCTCGAGAATGCATTTGTACAATTCACAATAAACATCCCGGAAGGCGCCTCGGTACCTGCAGCTACTTTAATAGGTTCTTTTAATAACAATCATGCTGATGTCACAATAACCGAGTTAACTTCATTTCCGGCAGTTGTCACGATTACATCAGCGGATGCTGCTGAAAAACTAGGGATTGCCTTAGCTGATATCGAAAGGGGTGATGTTTTTGATTTCGAACTGTTAATAACCGCAAATGGCCGTACTACACGTTCCACTCCTCTTGTAGTTCCTGCAGCCTGTGTTTATACGACAAGCATATCAACAGGCAGTTTTCATGCAAACGGCGGAGACTGGGGTTCGGATGGTGATATAACACTTACTGCTGATCCGGATGATCCATATAAGATATATGTTGTAGGTCTTGAAGAAATAGAAGGACTTGTTGAAGACCTCGGGCCGCTGGTTATGTATATTGATCCGATTACCTATGCTGTTAATGTTCCTCGAAAAGCAATAGCTTCAGATGCATGGGGTATGCATAACATAGCTTATGAAGGCTCCGGAACATTTAGCACATGTGATGGGATTTATACCATGAATCTCACAATTTCGGTAGATGAAGGTTATTGGCCTACTTACTCCTTCCTTTTTACGAGAAACTGAAAACAAAATATAAGTTGCTTTAAAAAGAGGCTGATTTGAAGAAGAGTTCAGCCTCTTTTTTATAATATATAAATTAGTATTATTCATTTGCCCGGTAAAATAATTACTTTTATCTTTGCACCCACAATTTTAAACAGGTTAAATAAAAAGCGTTAAAAATTAATGGCAGTTAAAATCAGATTAGCTAGGAAAGGCCGGAAGAAACTGGCCTACTACCACATCGTGGTAGCTGATAGCAGGTCGCCACGGGATGGCAGATATATTGAAAAGATCGGAAAATATAATCCGCTCACTAACCCCGCCACTATCGAACTTGATTTCGACAAGGCTCTGGGTTGGCTGCAAAATGGCGCAGTGCCCTCTGATACATGCAGGGCTATCCTGTCTTACAAAGGTATTCTAATAAAGAAGCATCTTCTTGAAGGAGTAAAAAAAGGTGCTTTTGATGATGCAGAAGCCACTAAACGGTTCGAAGAGTGGATGAAAAAGAATGAAGAAAAAATTGATGCCAAGAAATCAGGCCTGGAAAAATCGAAGGACGACAGGCTGGTTGAGATGCTGGCTGCTGAAAAGAAGATAAACGAGACAAGAGCAGCAAAACTGACAAAAAAACAAGCTGACCTGGCTGCAAAAGCAGAAGCCGCAAGCAAACCGGCTCCGGTTGAAGAAACTGCACCGGCAGCTGAAGCTGCTGAAACTCCTTTAGCCGAGGCAACTGAAGCTCCTGTAGCTACAGAAGAAAAACCACAGGAATAGACCTGGGAGTGTAAGGATCAGCGATCCAATGGCTTACAATGCCCGCATATTGCTGGGACGTATTGCAAAAGTGCATGGTTACGAGGGTGTTGTAACAATCAGGCTGGAAAGTACCTTTACAGAAAAAATAACTGAAATGGAATCGGTTTTCCTCGAAATAGAAGGGAAGCAGGTTCCTTTTTTTATATCTGAATCAGAGTACGATGACTCCGGCATTCTTAAGCTGAAATTTGATGGCTATGACTCCATTGAAAAAGTAAGCCAGTTCACAGGATGCAGGGTTTTTCTTAATTCTGAAAAGAAAGAAGATATAACTAATATGGATTTCAGTGGATTTAAAGTCTATCTGAAAGATAATACTCTGGCAGGCACAATCAGTGCAATCATTGAAAATCCCGGACAATGGATCATAAACGTTGAAACAGAAAGCGGGAAGGAGCTATTGATCCCTTTTCATAAGGATTTCATTATTAAAATAGATAAGAAGAAGAAGGTCATCCAGATGGATATACCGGAGGGCTTAACAGAGATTAATTGAAAACCTAGAACCCCCCGTCCCTCCATGCGGGACTGCCCCCCTAAAAGGGGGCTAATCTTCAAATATTAAAAGAATTACAAGCAGCCTGAATTTAGCTCCCCTTCAGGGGGGATCCCGCTATAGCGGGAGGGGGGTACTTTTTATGCAACAATTCCTTTAATTATACGTCTTTATCTAAAATCATTTCACACAAAAAACATATTATGATGAAAAGAACCTTAGTATTATTAGTTATCATGAGCCTTGCATATGGTTTTTCAGCAGGGCAGACTGTTAAAGAAACCAGGGATGTCAAAGGATTTTCTTCAATTGGTTTTGGGATTGCCGGAAATCTTTATGTTAAGATCGGTCCTCAGTTCAGCGTAGAACTTGAAGGAGAGAAAGGTGATCTTGAAGAGGTAATTACAGAACTTTCGGGGGCAAGGCTTCAGATAAAACAGGAAAACTGGAGATTTGACTTCAGGGGTAAGGTAAATGTTTATGTTACATTGCCTGAACTTGAAGGGCTTGGTGTTTCAGGTTCCGGGAAGGCTGAGATACAAGATGCTGTAAAGACAGAAGATCTTGATCTCAGTGTGAGCGGAAGTGGTAATATATACACAGCTGAACTGGCAGTTGAAAACCTTGAATGCAGCATTTCAGGCTCAGGCAATATCCACCTTGGAGAAGGTAATGCAAAGGATGCTGAAATTTCGATCAGCGGATCGGGAAGCTTTCATGGAGAATCGGCTAAATGTGAAACAATGGAGGTTCATATTTCGGGAAGTGGAAACTGCACATGTAATGTAACCGGATCTCTTGAGTCCAGCGTATCAGGTAGTGGAAATGTAACATATACAGGCAATCCGAAAATTGATGCAAGAGTATCAGGATC
The DNA here is from genome assembly GCA_026391215.1 of Bacteroidia bacterium. Lineage (GTDB taxonomy): Bacteria > Bacteroidota > Bacteroidia > Bacteroidales > VadinHA17 > LD21. The sequence continues at coordinate 9,867 of JAPLDX010000089.1, read as the reverse complement.
GGGACATGTAAGATCTTCAAACTGAATTATTTCCTTAAGATTTTAAATACTCCGTTTTTTTCTACTTTAATGACAGGAGAAGCGGAGTATTTTTGTTGGTCTTCTCGGCGGTATTTGACAGTATAATCAGCCGATCTGATAATGTATTCATCTATTTCTCTGAAACTGGAAGGAGATTTCTTTCCTGCCATATTGGCTGATGTTGAAACAACAGGCTTCCGGAACCTTTCAATAAGTTCAACGCAAAACTCATCATTGCAAATCCTTATACCCACGGAACCATCTTCAGCGCAGACGCCTTCAGCCAGGTTTCTGCCTTCAGGATAGATGATTGTCAGCGGAGAATCGGAAACAGATGTCAGATTATAGACTATTTCCGGGACATCTTTAACACATCTTTCAAGCATTGATAATCCGTTGACAAGGATTATAAGGCTTTTACTTTCATCTCTTGATTTTATACTGAAGATCTTTTGCACTGCTGAAGAATTTGTGGCATCGCACCCAAGTCCCCAGAGCGTATCGGTCGGATACAATATGGTCCCTCCCTCTCTGAGAATCCTTAATGAATTCTTCAGGTCTTCTTGAAAGTCCATTGTATTATGCTGATTTCTTATTTTCCTCCTTAGCTAGTTTTCTTAATTTTGAATACTTAAGAAAACTGGAATATGCACCTGTTTTGCAGATTACGAAACCATTTTTGCCGTCAAGGAAACCAAGGCGTATAAAATAAGTCTGGAAGAACCTCCAGATCATATGGAATGCAGGAGTGGTAAACCATGCTCTTTTCCCGGCTTCATAAAATTCTGTAGCAGCGATATTGGAGTATTTTTCGATTTTCTCAGCAAGGTCATCTTCGGATTTACAAGGAAAGTGGAGGAGATCCCCCTTAAGTTTACTTATTCTGCTGTCATGATTCATTATGAATCTTTCATGTACATTTATCAGGCCCCAATTTCCTCTGTCTGCTTTAAAGAGTCGCAGCTGAGGGTCAGGGTACCATGCAGAATGTCTGATCCATTGCCCGCAATACCTGCTTAACCGGTTGACCGTATATCCTTCATACTTTATGTTGTTCTTCACTTCAAGTATTGATTTCTGAAGTTCTTCACTGAGAACTTCATCAGCGTCAAGCGAAAAGATATAGGGATGAGAAGCAAGCGATGATGCATAATTCTTCTGATCCATGAATCCTTTAAATTCATGTTGAACAAATTTCACATTGTATTTCTTACAAATCTGCTCTGTGGAATCAGTCGAAAATGAATCAACTACAATAACCTCGTCTGCAACGTCATCAAGTGATTGAAGACATTGTTCTATAAGTTGCTCTTCGTTCATTGTTATAATTACGGCAGATATCTTTTGCATGACAGCAGACTAAGTTATTTTGTGGCGCAAATATACTAACTATCGGAAATATACAAAAAAATTAGGTATAGAAAAATTAATCAGGATAGTCAAATTGTCTAATAATGAACGCAGAAGCTCATTACTTATTTTAGAAAATTAACGAATTATACTTATAAATATAAACAAATATCAGCTTTCTAGAATATTAATTTCAATTTTTTCATTCTTTCCTTCATATCAAAAAGAACATCATTTTCCTTTTGAATTGATTCAGCTTCAAAAGTTACCGAAAATCTGACATATTTACCGGCATCATCCCATGGTACTGTGGATATTAATGACTCAGTAATCAGGAATTCAGAAAATTCTGACGCAGTATTGAATACCTTTCCGTCATCTGTACCTGAAGGGGCCTTAACATAGCAATAGAATGATCCTTTCGGCTTTTTTGCATCAAATCCCACTTCTTTCAGAGCATTTACCAGCAGTTCGAATCTTCTGGAGTATTTTTCTACAGTTCTATCTGTAATATCAGTGTTCCTTAATGCCTGAATACCTGCTTTCTGTATTGCCCTGAATTGCCCGGAATCAGTGTTATCCTTTACTGTTGCATACGCTTTGACTGCTTTATTATTTCCGCAGACAAAGCCGATCCTCCAGCCTGTCATGTTAAAGGCCTTTGATAATGAATGGACTTCCAGACCTACCTCCATTGATCCATCAACGGAAAGAAAGCTGAGCGGCTCATACCCGTCATAAGTCAGTGCAGCATAAGCAGCGTCATGAATGACTATGATACCATTTTTAAGGGCAAAATCGACCACATTTTTAAAGAACTCCCTATTTGCAACGGCGCCCGTGGGATTATTTGGATAATTAATGTACATGAGCTTTGCCTTCTTCAGGATTGCCGGAGGTATTGAAGCCAGATCAGGCAAAAAAGAGTTTGACTCAAGAAGTGGAAGGTTGAAAACTTCACCACCAAGATATTTCGTATATGTGCCAGAAACAGGATACCCGGGGACAGTAGTAAGCAGTATATCGCCAGGGTTGATGAAACATATCGGTAAAATGGCAAGTACCGGTTTTGATCCTATTCCATGAACTATGTTTTCAGATGGTACCAAACCTGAAAGTCCGTATACTTTTTCAAGATACTGAGCTGCAGCCTCCTGGAATTCAGGGATCCCGTTATCAGCATACCATCTGTTTTCCGGCTTTCCGGCTTCTTCCGCAAGGGCTTTTACTACCACGTCATCTGCGGGCCAGTCAGGCTCCCCTACTCCCATATCTATCAGGCTTATTTCAGGATGTGCCAGCTTTGCTGCTGCTTTTGCCCTCTTGATAAGTTCAAATTTATAGATGTCTGTAGATTTCCCGAAATTTATGCCCCCCAGTCTTTCTGAGATCTTATCATCGAAAAAAGAGTTCATTTTCTGTTATTATTTAATATTGTTCAATTAACTGGACAAAAGTAATAACAATGTAGCAAAAAGTAATGTAAATTTGATATAGGTTTTTTTCCAGGCTTTTTGATCTTCTTGTTCAATCGTACAGATATTGTTCATTTATAAATATTTATACTGCTATGAGCAAATACATCTATTTAACCTGTACCCCGGAAGCACTTGTGGCTTCTATGCTCCCTCCTGAAGGATTCGGAATGTATCTTTCTACAGGGACGAAAAAACGCAACAAAGGCCAGACTATATTCTTTGAGGTCGATCTGGGTAAAATTGAGAATCTTATTGATATAACGAGCCTTAATAAGAGATGCGTTGAAAAGGAGGACGGAAGTCCTAAAAGCTCTGTTTACCTGTCAGTTTACAGAACCCTGGAGATGATTCCTGTTTCTGCACTGAAAAGCCTCTATCTTACGACTGATCATGGGATTGTTCTTGAATTAAAAAGAGCGCAATATGATAAGAGTAAAGAACCTCAGAACACTCTTCACCTTTACCAGGAATTATCGCCGGTCACTCCTCTTGTTGCCAGCGGGCTTGCACCTTCAGCATTCCTGAAAAAGCTTACTGACGGATCAACGCCGATAGTATTGCCAAAGCTGTTTTTTGTCGAGCTGAAGCTTGGTGAACTGGCAACAAATCCTCTTGGCGGTTCAGCAGAGCATTTGCCTTATCCAAATATTGGTCATCTCAGGGACTGCCTTGAGATACTGAAAGGTGAATATGAAAAGCATATGAAGACAGTTCAGAGGATTTTCTCAGGAACACTTCTTTACCGTACCATTGAAACAGGATTTTACGTAGGGACGAAGGATGAAATAGCGTTTTACCCTTATCCTGAAATGAAGGAGCTGGAAAATATTAATTATGAGTTTTTCCGCGGGATTTAATCAGGATAGTTTTTTGATACTGTTTCAAGAATATCTTTTTTTCATTTGCATTAACAAAAAACTAATTTAGTTTTGTACCCGTAAATTTTTCTTACAAAACCATAATTTAATTTAAAACTGATATCATGATTAGTAATTTATTCTGGATTGTTCCAATTTCAGCGCTCACAGCACTGTTATTTGCCTGGATATTTTATAGGGGCATGTATAAACAGGAGGAAGGTACAGACAAGATGAAGGAGATTGCTGCGTATGTAAGGGAAGGAGCTATGGCTTACCTGAAACGCCAGTACACTGTAGTTACCAAAGTGTTTCTTATTCTTGTTGTTCTTTTGTTTGTACTGGCATATTTTGGGATTCAGAATCCCTTTGTTCCGATTGCTTTCCTTACCGGAGGATTTTTCTCAGGTCTTTGCGGTTTTCTTGGGATGAAAACAGCAACATATGCATCGAACAGGACAGCCTGGGCAGCCTCAAAATCCCTTAATAAAGGACTTCAGGTTGCATTAAGAAGCGGTGCTGTCATGGGGCTGGTCGTTGTGGGTTTTGGCCTTCTTGATATTGCCCTCTGGTTCCTTATTCTCAATGGTCTTGTTTTCACCCCTGAAAATATGGAAACCGGTCTCAGGTTTCTCGGACTGACATTTGTTCAGGCAGGAACTACTGAACATCAGAAACTTATTGAGGTTACAGCAGTTATGCTGACTTTCGGAATGGGTGCTTCAACGCAGGCTCTTTTTGCACGTGTTGGCGGTGGTATATTTACGAAAGCTGCTGACGTTGGCGCTGACCTGGTCGGTAAAGTTGAAGCTGGAATTCCTGAAGATGACCCACGTAATCCCGCAACAATTGCTGATAATGTTGGTGACAATGTTGGTGATGTTGCTGGAATGGGTGCTGACCTTTACGAATCTTATGCCGGTTCAATCCTGTCTACAGCAGCCCTTGGCGCCGCTCTGCCCGCCATTTCCGGAGACCTTCAGATGAAAGCTGTAGTAGCTCCGATGCTTGTATCAGCAATAGGTATATTACTCTCTATAGCAGGTGTTTATATGGTAAGGACCAAAGAATCTGCAACACCAAAAGTTCTTCTTCGGGCTCTCCTCCTTGGAACGGGAAGCAGTTCAGCGCTGATACTTGTTGTACTTGCTGTTCTGGCTGCAATAGACTGGATTACATGGGGCGTATTTGGTGCAGCAGTATCAGGTCTTGTTGCAGGTGTCATCATCGGACAATCTACTGAATATTATACGTCAGATGGAAATAAACCTACCCAGGGCATTGCCAAGCAATCCCAGCAAGGTCCTGCAACTGTAATAATTGAAGGAATGGCTGTTGGGATGTCCTCAACACTTGTACCGGTTATAACAATAGTCGCTGGCATAATTGCAGCATATGGCTTTGCAGGTGGATTCCATAATTTTTCCATGGGTGTTTATGGTATCGGCTTTGCAGCTGTAGGTATGCTTTCAACACTTGGTATTACACTTGCTACTGATGCATTCGGCCCTATAGCTGACAATGCAGGTGGTAATGCAGAAATGTCTGAACTTCCAAAGGAAGTAAGAGAAAGGACAGATGCTCTTGACGGACTTGGCAATACGACTGCTGCAACAGGGAAAGGCTTTGCAATTGGTTCTGCTGCACTTACCGCTCTTGCACTTATGGCTGCTTATATGGAAGAGGTCAGATTATGGCTTGGCCGACTTATTGATAAAGCTCCTGAAGGATTCAAACAGATAGGTGATACCCTCTTCTATAGCAGTACCGTTCCGGCCGTTCAGGATGGACAAACAGCTGTAAATATTACAGCCGCAACTATAAAGGACTTTACTAACGCCTATGATCTATCGTTATTTAATCCTATTCTTCTTGGAGGTGTGTTTATTGGTGCGATGATGGCTTTCCTTTTCAGCTCCATGAGCATGAAAGCTGTAGGCCGCGCTGCAGGAAAGATGGTTGATGAGGTAAGACGTCAGTTCCGTGAAATTCCTGGTATTATGGAAGGCAAAGCAAAACCTGAATATGCAAAATGCGTTGAAATTTCTACTGCAGGAGCACAAAGCGAGATGCTTGTTCCATCTTTACTGGCTATTGCTGTTCCACTGCTTGTAGGTATTATTTTCGGGGTCCCTGGTGTTATAGGACTTTTGGCAGGAGGCATGAGTGCCGGCTTTGTGCTTGCCAGCATGCTTAACAATGCCGGAGGCGCATGGGATAATGCAAAGAAATTTATTGAAAGAGGTAACTATGGCGGCAAGAAAAGTGAATGCCATAAAGCCAGTGTTGTTGGAGACACAGTAGGTGATCCATTTAAAGATACATCAGGTCCTGCACTTAATATCCTTATTAAACTGATGTCAATGGTTTCAGTTGTACTTGCAGGCCTTACGGTTGCATGGAGTATTTTCGCATAATATTTTATTATCATATTCAGTAAAGAAGCTGCCATCAATGGCAGCTTCTTTTATGTTTTGTGTTTATTTTATTAATATCTTTATCTTTGGCGCTTTTCTCAGCTGTTGATTAAACTATTAGCTGAGAATATCATGAAAAATCCTGAGATTCATCCGGATATTAAAAAGCTCTCTTTTGCAGGTGCATTAATTACACTCGGAATCGTATTTGGCGATCTCGGCACCAGCCCGCTATATACAATGAGAGCAATCATTACTGGCGGATCCGAAAATTTTAATCAATTGCTTATTTATGGAGGTTTATCGTGTATTTTCTGGACGCTGACTTTAACCACAACAATTAAATATGTTGTAATAACCTTACAGGCCGATAACAATGGAGAGGGAGGCATATTTGCCCTGGCTGCGCTGATTAAGGGAAAATCATCATGGGTTGCTATCCTGACGATGATCGGAGGAGCGGCTCTTCTGGCTGACGGCGTCATCACTCCCGCTATCACTGTCACTTCTTCAATAGAAGGATTAAAGCTGCTTAGTCCTGATATTCCGGTAGTTACGATAGTTTTAATTATTCTAGCCGTCCTGTTTTTTATACAGCAATTCGGGACAAATTTTATCGGGAGTTCTTTTGGCCCGATCATGCTTGTATGGTTCACTACGCTCGCTGTTCTTGGTTTTTTTCAGTTAATCAGGCATCCGGATATTCTGCAAGCTGTAAACCCTGCCTATGCCTATAAGTTTCTTACTGAATATCCTGGCGGATTTATTTTGCTGGGGGCTGTTTTTCTCTGTACAACAGGTGCGGAAGCACTCTATGCTGACCTCGGACATTGCGGAAGATCAAATATCCAGGTTTCATGGGGATTTGCCAAGATAGCGCTCCTCCTTAATTATTTCGGACAGGGCGCCTGGCTGATGATGAATATGGAAACAGGAGCCGATGTTAATCCATTTTTTGGGATAATGCCAAAATGGTTCCTGATGCCCGGAATATTATTGGCTACAGCAGCAGCAATAATTGCAAGCCAGGCAATAATCAGCGGATCATTCACTCTGATAAGTGAGGCCATTTCTTTGAATTTCTGGCCTAAAGTCAGAGTACTGCATCCTACGTATGTCAGGGGGCAGGTTTACCTGCCTTTTGTGAACTGGTTTCTCTGGCTGGCCTGCAGCCTTACTGTTTTCTTTTTCAAAGAATCTTCAAATATGAATGCCGCTTATGGTCTGGCAATCAACATTACTGAAATAATGACCACATTCCTCCTTTCATATTATTTATTAAAGAAAGGATTGAACCACAGGCTGGTACTGATACTCTTTATGACCTATCTGACGATAGAAGGAAGCTTCCTGATTGCCAATTTGCACAAATTCATATACGGAGGTTGGTTTACACTTCTGCTTGCCTCAATATACTTCCTTGTTATGTATGGCTGGTATTTTGGCAGGAAAATAAGGAACCGGTATATGACTTTTTCAGATCTGGATAAGTACCTTGATATGTTCAGAGATCTCAGCAAGGATGAATCTGTTTCTAAATTTGCAACCAATCTTGTTTATATCATACATGCGGACAGGAGCGCTCAGGTTGAATCTAAAGTGATCTATTCCATATTTCAAAAACAGCCAAAAAGGGCAAATACTTATTGGTTACTGCATGTTGACAGGGTAGATGAACCAAACCGTTTTGAATATAAAGTCAAACAAATAATACCTGGCATTCTTATCCGGGTTGATTTTCACATTGGGTTTAAAGTTGATCCGAAAATAAATCTCTATTTCAGAGAGGTTGTTGAAGATATGGTGAAAGCGGGTGAGATAAAACTTGAAAGCAGCTATAACTCCCTTAAAAAACACGGATTCCCGGGTGATTTTAAATTTGTACTTATTGACAGAATTATGCTGCGTGACTTTAAGCTAACAAACGCCGAAAACTTCATTCTTACACTGCAGGGATTGGCAAAACATCTTAGCATACCTGAGGAGAGAGCTCTCCAACTCGATACAACCAGAACTATCGTTGAAAACGTTCCGATATTAGTAGATCACCCGGTAGCTAAAAGGATTGAACGGTTATGAATTTTTATTAATACTCATCTGGCAATTCCTTCAATTGCGAAAGTGTAAATACCGGACCATCTTTGCAAACATATACCTTACCGACATTGCACCGGCCGCATTTGCCAAAACCACATTTCATGCGGTTCTCCAGGGTTGTATATATGTTTTCATCTGAAAAGCCAAGCCTGGCAAGCACGGGAAAAGTATATTTTATCATTACGGGAGGTCCGCAGACTATTGCTATTGTTTCCTTAGATGAAGGGGCAATCTTTTCAACTATTGCCGGAACAAAACCAATCTCACCTTTCCAGTCGGGCGTTTCACCTCCCGGATCAACAGTAGTTATAAGCTTGACATCCTTACGCCTCTCCCATTCCTGTAATTCGTGCTTATAAACCAGATCTTTAACTGTTCTTGCCCCATATATAATAGTGATATCCTTGAAATTATCCCGGAGGTCAAGTGCGTTCCAGATCACACAACGCATTGGAGGTAAAGCTATTCCGCCTGCAATAAAGAGGAGGCTTTTGCCTTTCCATTCCTCAAGAGGGAAGATGTTTCCATAAGGTCCGCGAAATCCTATTATACTGCCTTCTTCACATCCTGCCAGAGCGTTTGTAACTTTACCTGTCTGCCTGAAAGTGCATTCAATATATCCTTTACGTGTTGGCGATGAAGCAATGCAGAATGTGGATTCACCCACCCCGTAAACAGAATATTCGCCAAACTGACCGGCTTTAAATGTGAATTTGTTCTGATCTTCCTCATTGATGAATTTCAGCATAAATGTTTTAACACCCGGCGCCTCATAAGTTACCTTATCAATCCTCATGAGGTATGGCATATATAAATTGTCTGTCATACAATAACCTCCTGAATTGAAATTAAATGTTCAAGAATATTCATGTCGGCAGGACATGCCCTGGAACAGCGGCCGCATCCTGTGCAGCCATAAACAGACAGCCTTTCGGGCATATATGAAAATTTATGCATAATGCGCTGTCTCCATCTTTGTGATTGTACTTCACGGGGATTATGCCCTGAAGTATGAACCGTAAAATGCGAAAATCCGCATGCATCCCAGCATCTGACACGCGATCCGGACTTACCATGCGCCTCATCCTGTATATCAAAGCAGGCACATGTGGGGCAGACATAAGCACAAGCTCCGCACCCAAGACATTTAAGCGACTGCTCAACCCATTGCTCATTTTCAAAAAATTTTTCAAGCTTTTTGCTGATTTCTTCCTGGTTGAATCTGACAGGAACTTCAGCAAGGAATTTTTCTTTTTTTATTTCACCAGCTTTCTCGAAAAGTTCTGATGCCAGCGAAACAACAGATGATCCCTTGTCAGTCAGCACTTCTGCAAGATAATCACCATCGTCGCCAAGCCTTGTAAATAGGATGTCGCTGCCGGCAGTATTTCCTGGATTCCCTCCAACCGAGCTACAGAAACAGTATTCATCTGATTTGCTGCAGCTGAATCCGAAAACTATGATACGAGATAAACGGTTATTGAAAATTTCATCTTTATAATCCCAGTTAAAAATCGCATTCAGCTCACCAATTCCCATTGCGTCACATGGCCTTACTCCCCAGAGAATAATCTCGGGAATATCCCTGAGATCAATCCCTTTCACCAACATCCCATCTTTATTTTTGCTATAATCAAGGATCTTTTC
>JAPLDX010000021.1 GCA_026391215.1 Bacteroidia bacterium | reverse complement strand
CACCTTTCTTTTCAGCAACAGCCAGTTTACCGCGTGCGATCGGTGTTGTGGCAAAATCAGCAACAAAGGGAGGCTGCTTATGTGCCGGTATTGCAACAGCAATCGGATTAGTGCCCATCATCCTGCTTATCGAAAATGTCGGAGCTACAAGAGGATTGGCATTTGTAAGACATATTCCAATCATATTGTGTTTCAGAGCCATCATCGCATAATAGCCTGCAATTCCGAAATGATTTGAGTTACGTGTTGCCACCCATCCAGTGCCAGCCTTCTCAGCCTTGCTTATTGCCATCTCCATTGATTTCCGTGCCGGAACCATACCGACAGCCCCGTCACCGTCAATAACGGCAGTGCTCGGCGATTCATGAACCACCCTGACATTTGGCTTTACATTTACCCTCCCTGCTTTCCAGAGTTCGTAATAATCCCTTATCCTTAACATCCCGTGCGAGGGAATACCTCTTGCTTCGGCTGCCATGAATACATCCGCGATGACCATTGAATCACTTTCGCTGCATCCCATCTTCATGAAGACACTCTTCGTGAAATCAAACAGATACTGGTAAGTATACATTTTTAAGTTTTTCTGTTAGTGAAATACACATCAGCCTGTTGAGTTGGCGTGATGACCAGGTCGTTGATACAAACATGATCCGGCAGGGTAGCGCAAAAATAGATCACCTCGGCAATATCCTCTGCAGTAAGCGCTGTGACCCCTTTATAAACAGCATTTGCCTTTTCAGCATTTCCTTTGAAACGGACCAGGGAGAATTCAGTATCAGCCATTCCCGGGGCAATTTGTGTTACCCGTATATTATGTTTAAGCAGATCAATTCTCATCGACTTTGTTAGTGAATCCACCGCCGATTTTGTAGCACAATATACATTACCTCCCTCATAAGCGCCCTTCCCGGCTATTGATCCCAGATTGAAAATGTGCCCTTTTCCCCGCACAACCATCAGGGGAGAGACAGCTCTCGTCACATATAATAATCCTTTGATATTTGTATCAATCATTCTGTCCCAGTCATCAATTATGCCGGCATCTATGCGCTCCAGCCCTACTGCCAGACCTGCATTATTGACCAGTATATCGATATTTTTCCATTCCTCAGGAAGGGTTTTTACAGCTGATTCAACTTCCTTGCTGTTTCTGACATCGAAATTGAGTGATAATACCTTTATATTATAGTTTGACAGTTCTTTTTCAAGAGCGTCCAGGCGTTCCTTTCTTCTTCCCGTGATTATAACATTATACCCGTTCTTCGCAAATTTCAGGGCTGTTGCCCTTCCGAAGCCGGCTGTTGCGCCGGTTATCAGAATTATCCTGTTCATGTTTTTTTCTTTAAATTACTCCTGTAAAAATAGAAATAAATTTCTTTTAACCTTTTGCAGCGTTTTCTTCATTTTAATCAAATGTACTCACCCCCCAGCCCCCTCTCTACTAAAGTAAAGAGGGGGAGCGATACAAGGTATCTATGTGTTTAACAGTCATTTATGACAAATTTATTCCCCCTCCTTGTTTTAACAGGGAGGGGGAAAAGAAGGGGGTGGGTACATATAGCCAAGGGTGCAGATGGAGGTTAACACAATAAAGTATACAATTAAACTTATCTTTGACAATTTATTGAATTTATGGTTAACAGTGATCAGATACTGAACCAAGACAATAAATCCGGCATCGGATCAATGTTCGATGACATAGCCTTGCGGTATGATTTCCTTAATCACCTGTTATCGTTTGGCATAGATCACTTCTGGAGAAGAAAAGCAATCAAAGTCGTCTCCGAAACATATAAAAATCCAAGGATACTTGATGTCGCAACAGGAACAGGCGACCTTGCAATTGCTGCATTGAAACTTGATCCGGTACATATTACCGGTATCGATATCTCACAGAAAATGCTTGAATCAGGAAACAAAAAGATAAGGAAAAGAGGGCTTTCAGGTAAGATTGACCTTATTCCGGGAGATTCTGAAAACCTGCCTTTCAGCGATAATAGCTTTGACGTGGCGATGGTTGCGTTTGGTGTCAGGAATTTTTCTGACAGGCTTAAAGGACTCTCTGAAATGAACCGGGTATTGAATGAGAAGGGGATGGCAATGGTACTGGAATTCTCAAAGCCGGATAGATTTCCATTCAGACAGATTTATTACTTTTATTTCAAAACAATGCTTCCAGTTATCGGGAGACTGTTTTCAAGGAACAGGGTCGCTTATAGCTATCTTCCGGATTCGGTAATGCAATTTCCGGATAATGAGCGATTTATGGCTTTAATGCAGAGTGCCGGCTTCTACAATGTCAGCCATAAAAAGCTGACAGGAGGCATCGCCTGCATTTACACCGGATTCAAATCGCCGAAGCAATAATTATTTATTAAAGCAGTTTATTATCTTGCATCGGTGAAAAACCATGCCTGAAAGCGTGAAAAACAGGATATTATATATTTCATTTTTACTGATGTTTTTCCTGATAACTGTCACCCTGTCGGGACAAAAGGAGAAACCTATGAACAGGTCATGGTATGATGAAAAGCTTCTTCATTTCGGATTCAGTCTTGGATTCAACACCATGGATTTCAATATCACTCCTTCCCAGGAATATCTTGAAGCAGATTCTCTCTATCCTGAAGTCACCAGGCTCAATCCCGGAATAAATATCCAGATTGTGACTGACCTTCATCCCTCCAAATATATTGACATCAGATTCCTCCCGGGAGTATCATTTGGCCAGAGAAATGTAAGGTATTACAAAAATCAGGTTCTCTATAATCAGCAGCAGAGACTCGAATCATCCTTCATGGAGTTCCCTTTGCTGGTCAAATATAAAGGTGACAGGTTAAATAATGTACGACCTTATGTTATCGGTGGATTAAATTACCGTTATGACCTGGCTGGCAAGAAAGAATTCGATGAGGAGAGACCTGTGTATTTAAGGGTGAAAAGATCTGACCTTTATTTCGAAACCGGTGCAGGTCTTGATTTCTATCTTATGTATTTTAAATTATCCGTGGAGCTGAAAATGTCGAATGGTATCCGTAATATTATAGTCGATGATGCAGCGCCAGGACACCAGGAGTTTCGCAATGCGATTGATAAGATGAGATCTCAAATATGGGTACTTGCCTTTCATTTTGAATAGAAATGCCAGAACTGGTTCATCTCAGCCTGAAGCCTGAAGAAGCAGCCGACGAAAAAGTCATTCGTAAAATTGCAGGAGAACTGATAAAAGTTAATCCTTCAGACATTTCCGCTGTAAAAATTATAAAACAATCCGTTGATGCCAGGCAGAAAATTATTAAGGTAAACCTTTCTCTTGAGGTTTTTATAGGGAATGAGTCTTCGGCTCCATCCCTGGAGCCATTTGTAACAAAAAATGTCTCAAAACAGGAAGAGGTAATTATAGTAGGCGCTGGACCGGCAGGCTTATTTGCTGCATTGCGGCTGATTGAGCTTGGAATGCGCCCGGTAATCTTTGAAAGGGGGAAAGATGTTTCGGCACGCAAGATTGACATCGCAAGAATAAGCAGGGAACAGGTTGTTGATCCGGATAGTAATTATTGTTTCGGGGAGGGAGGAGCGGGAACATATTCAGATGGAAAACTGTATACCCGCTCTAAAAAACGGGGTGATAATATCCGTGTGCTTCAGCTCCTTTGCCTGCACGGAGCAAAGGATAATATCCTGTATGAGGCTCATCCTCACCTCGGTACAGATAAGCTTCCCGGGATAATCAGAAGGATAAGGGAATCCATAACCGATGCAGGAGGACAAATCCTTCTTGGAAAGAAAGTGACCGACCTGCTTATTGAAGGCAGCAGGATTAATGGCATCATTGCATCAGGAAATGAGAAATTCCTTTCATCAAATGTTATTTTAGCAACTGGTCATTCTGCAAGAGACATAACAGATATCTGCAGAAAAAGAGGAGTGAATCTGGAGATTAAACCTTTCGCAATGGGTGTGAGAGTGGAACATCCCCAGGAGCTTATTGACAGAATGCAGTATCACGGAAATCCGCGGGGTGAGTTCCTTCCGGCTGCTTCATATAATTTTGCAAAACAGGTTGATGGAAGAGGAGTATATTCGTTTTGTATGTGTCCGGGTGGATTTATTGTGCCGTCTGCAACGTCACAGGAGGAGGTGGTTGTTAACGGTATGTCTCCCTCGCAGCACAGTTCACCCTGGGCAAACTCAGGAGTTGTGGTTGAAATAAGGCCTGAAGACCTGGTGAAATTCAACCGGTTCGAAGAACTGGCAGGCCTTGAATTCCAGAAAGAGATTGAAAAGGAAGCATGGGTAAATGGAGGAGAGACGCAAAAAGCTCCTGCCCAGAGGCTGGCCGATTTTGTTTCGGGCAGATCATCATCTTCCCTGCCTGAGGTTTCTTACCTCCCGGGTGTCACACCTTCGCATCTTCATGAATGGCTGCCTGAGTCAATCGGCAAAAAGCTGAGGGAGGGTTTGAAACTTGCCGGATCAGCAATGAAAGGATATCTGACCAATGAAGCTGTTGTGCTTGGTGTGGAATCCAGAACTTCATCTCCTGTCAGGATACCTCGTGACCCGGACACTATGGAGCATATTAATATATCCGGTCTTTATCCGTGCGGTGAGGGTTCAGGATACTCCGGCGGAATAGTATCTTCGGCTGTGGACGGAATGAGAGCGGCTGAATCTGTTTTTTTCAGTATTGTTAAATATTGAATAGATTTGTTCTGATAAATTCCTGTAATGCTTAATCCATTCAGACAGCCATATAAGGAAGTTGCAACTATAAAGAACAGGGTCATCTCTATCCTGATTTTTGGATTATTTATATTCCTGTTCCTTTTTCTTTTTAAACCATTTGGAATGGCTCAGTTAGAGTCTATCCATCAGTTTCTGCTGTCAATTGGCTTTGGGTTTATTACCACTTTTATCCTTCTTATATATAATTTTTTAATTGCCCGGGTAATAAAAGATAGAAACTGGACTCTTGGCAAAAATATTTTATGGGATTTATTTATAGCAGCAAGTATTGGTGCTGCAAACTACGTTTTTATCAGTGCTGTTTTTAATATTGGTTTTGTTTTTAAATATTTTCTGTTTTCAGTCTGGACGGGAATTCTCGTCGGCAGTATTCCGATAACCATAAGTTATTTTATTGTGTACAACAAAATGTACAGGAATGCTTTGAGAGAAGCGTCGATACCGGAAGAAAATATAACATGGGAAGAGGAGGTTGTGATTACCGCAGGAAATACAAAAAACGATTTTAGAGTAAATCCAAGGCATATCATATATATGTGCTCTAATGATAATTATGTAACAATTGTTACAAACAAGAATAATATAACCAATAAGACTACAATCCGGGGAACACTTAAATCGGCGGAATATGAGCTCAGGAAGAACAACAGGTTTATACGGTGCCATAAATGCTATCTTGTAAATCTCGATTTTGTGGATAAAGTCACCGGCCCAAACCAGAACATGAAGATCAGCCTTTCAGTTGCAGATATGGAAATACCTGTTGCCAGGTCAAGGGCTGAGGAGGTCAGCAGAAGGGTAGAAAAAACCGTTCACCCCATAAAATAGCATTTCATCCCACCGCGTAATCCTTTGGTCACAAACCTGATCAGGTGGCCACATTTGTATTGCGCTGTAATAATCAACAGAATATATTTGCCGGAAAAGAACAGGAATGTTAGAGTCATTTATACTTGGATTGAGCACCGGATCTGCATGTCTCCTGACGTGCGGGATGGTAATGTTCCCTTACCTGATGTCTGGCTCTTCAGGTGTAAAGAGAATTACTATCGATCTTTCAGTTTTCCTTCTGACACGCATGCTTGTTTATGCTCTACTCTCAGTCGCAGCATGGTATCTGGGAAGAGCATTTTTTACGAATCAGGTTGTCAGAAGTGTTGTTCCGGGAATCTTATATATAGTCTTTGCAGGGATGCTGATATGGTACGCAATTGACAGAAACCGGCAAAAAAAC
This sequence comes from Bacteroidia bacterium, assembly GCA_026391215.1. Classification (GTDB taxonomy): domain Bacteria; phylum Bacteroidota; class Bacteroidia; order Bacteroidales; family VadinHA17; genus LD21. The sequence goes on along the minus strand of JAPLDX010000021.1, from coordinate 5,521 downwards.
TGCCCTGCAAAATTTGTTACAACAGTCAATAACCGTAAACTGATTCCGATATTCCTTGGAGTAGTAAACAGCCTTGGGTTTTGTCCTGCTCTCTATTTAGTTCTTACAAAAGGGGCATCAGAAGAATCGCTTGCCGGAAGCCTTACAGCTTTCCTGGCATTCTTTATTGGGTCATCACTTTGGTTTTTACCGTTACCGCTTGCCGGTAAAATAAAAAAGAAGAAAATTCTTGAGACAATTGGAATTCTTGCTACCGGTCTTGCCGGGATAATATTTATAATTAAAGGTCTAACAAGTTTAATAGGAGGAATAATAAATGGATGACACCTTATCGGGCACAAGCCTAAAGAAATCTTTTGGAAAGTCCCTGCTCTATTCATTGCCGATGATACTGATAACATTCATGTTCATATCAGGAGGACGGCCGGATTTTTCTAATCCATCGTCTGCATTGGCTATGATGATTACTTTCATATTGGTAAATGTTCTCTATTTCCTAATGCATTATACAGGAAAAACGGATAAATTCAGGGCAATACTATTCATCATTTTTGCTTTATCACTCTCTTTTACGCTTATCAGCAATATGCTGGAAATGAGAAATTCAATGTCATTTTCACAGGCTGATATCCTTGAATGTAAAATTCCTTTCTGTCACCTGGTAATCCCTATGATGATCCTTCCGGCTGCATTTACAAAATCAATTATTTTCCCTGGATCCATCCTGGGTAGTTTTGCTGGTATCGCCTCTATGGTGGTACTGTGGCTGGTGGCTACACTGGTACTGGGAAGAGGTTTCTGCAGCTGGGGGTGTTTTTACGGAGGCTGGGATGATGGTTTTTCCAGGATCAGGAAGAAACCGGTAATTAAAAAAATCAGTGATTCATGGAAATGGATGCCGTTCGCTGTTCTCTTTATGGTTGCCTTGACATCTGCATTATCATTGGGACCGACTTACTGTGACTGGATATGCCCTTTTAAAGCTGTAACGGAATTTGAAGAGGTTACTTCAGTTGCATCGGCCGCCAAGGCAGGCGTATTTATTTCTTTATTTGCAGGGCTGGTCGTGATTCTTCCGTTCCTGACAAGGAAGAGAACCCAGTGCAGCTTTTTATGCCCCCTGGGAGCCATAAATACATTATCGAACAAAATCACACCTTTTACTGTAAAAATAGATAAAGCAAATTGTAGTGAATGTTTTAAATGCGTGGCAGCATGTCCGTTATTTGCACTGACCCAGGAAGGAATAAGAAATGGCAAAGTGTCTGTTTTTTGCAGCAAATGCGGAAAATGCATTGATGCCTGTTCCAGGAATGCAATACATTACGGGATCAAGGGAGTTCCTGCAGGCACCATGAAGAAATTCTCCAGGAACCTGTTCCTGTTCATTTCATTCTTGTTCATGGCTGTCTTTTCTTCGGGTTCCATAGTGAATACCTTTCGTGGATTGCTTGACTTAATCTTCTAAACCGCTCTATAATGAAAAAGATAAAAATAATTGCAGGAATTGCATGGGCTTTCATCTGCCTGATCCTTATTATAGTACTGTTCCCGGGACTTAATTCTTTTTCCTCTTCCCTGGCAATGCTTCCCTTCATGAAGATAAACCCCAATTATACAGGAGGCGAAGTTGCACAAAGCCTGGTAATGGATAATTGCACTATCGACATCAGGAGGCCTGTGTTCGATGGATTATTCGGGGAAAGGCAGAAAGGCTTTGTTCAGATCGACTGGCGGGGTGAAATACCGGCGGAGATTATTGATACAATTGATTTTGATTTTGACAATAACAAGGATTTTGCCATCAGCATCAACAGCAAAAGTTCGGAGACAATATTACTGCCTTTTAATAATAAAATCAGGGATGTAGGGATTTCAACTCCTACTTCATATGGATGGGCTGTAAGAGTGAATCTGAAAAAGTAAAACATAAAAATTCAATTATGCCTGAGATGATTCTGATCATCCAAGTCGTCCTTTTACCCGCGTAAATTCAGAAAGAATCACTGATGCCGCCATACTCACATTAAGCGAATCGATTCCTGAACTTGCGTCAGTTTGTTTTGGAATCATTATCCTGTCACTGATATAAGGTATGAGCTCCTCTGAAATTCCCTTCGATTCGTTCCCAAGAAGGATAATTCCGTTATTGCTCAGCCGGTAAGAATATATTGATTCTCCCTGTACCATAGCCCCGAAGATTCTGATCTTATCACCGGACGCAGATTCAAGGAGTTTCTGCAGGTCAGTATAAAAAACATTGACATGCAGGATGGCTCCCATGCTTGACTGTATGACCTTGGGATTATAAACGTCAACACAATCTTCTGAACAATAGATATTCCTGATACCAAACCATGCAGCAGCCCTGATGATGGTTCCAAGATTGCCTGGATCCTGAACACAGTCCAGGGCTACGGATAATTCTTTCCTGAGATTGCCGGCATCTATCCTGATATCAGGTATCCGAATCACAGCCAGCGCATTATGTGGTGTCTTCAGGGAGCTGATCTTTTTAAGGTCATCATAGTTTGCCGGAATGATCTCTTCAACTCCCTGTTTCTGGAACAAGGAAAGTGAGTTCAGAAATTCAGGTTTGGCAATCAAGATCTTTACCGGCACACCGGCCGCAAGGAATTCTTTTACAAGCTTATCGCCCTCTATTACATAAAGACCTTCCTCTTCCCTTGCCTTTTTTTTCTGTAGAGATATGATGAAGTTCATCTTGCTTTTACTGACCATAATAAGGAGGTTTTATACTGATGGTTATTTATTATTATTGATATATTTGTGTGACTTTCTTTGCTACAAAATTTGAAAAAAAATACCGCAAATAAAAATATTTCTGCTCCGGGATATTCTCTCATTTTTCTTTTTATAGTTTTTTTCATATCGTCGTGTAATCCAACAAAATATGTTCCGGCCGAAGATACACTGCTTGATGAAAATCATGTAACAATAAGCAAGGATGGAGTTGAAAAGTCAGAACTTATGCCATATTTGAAACAGAGGCCGAATAAACGGATCTTCGGAGTAAAATTCCATCTGGGATTATATAACCTTTCAAATATTAATAAGGAGAAGTGGCCCCATGGATGGCTGAGAGAGATAGGAGAGGAGCCTGCAATCTTTGATCCTTATGCAGTTACAAAATCTGCAGGGCAGATCAAGTCTTATTTATCGTCAAAAGGCTATTTTGACAGCAATGTAATGGAGACGATAGAAACAGCCAACCGTCAGTCAAAAGTATATTATAATGTAGACCTTAAAACTCCTTACACTATACGTAACCTGTTCTTTGAAATGGCAGATACATCAATCAGGGAGCTCTTCTATTTCGATTCAGTAGACTGTATGATTGAAAGAGGCAAACCTTATGATGTTGATGTTCTTCAGGCTGAACGCTCACGTTTAGAGCGGTTTGTTAAGGATAAGGGCTTTTATGGCTTCTCCGGAGATCACATTTATTTCAATATTGACAGCACCATCGGAAACAGGCAGGTCGATATTCATTATGGGATAAAAGAATTCCAGAAAGTCGATGAAAATAACAGGATCACACTAGTTCCTCATTCAATGTACAGGGTAAGAAATATTTATATTTATCCCGATTTTGTTCCTAAAAATGCACTTGAAGGAGGTGCTGAATATCTTGAAAGCCTTGATACTATTAACTACCGGGGATACTATTTTATTACATCAAAGGAAGAATCTGAAATAAAAAATGATCTGATAATACAGTCACTTTATCTCAAACCTGGATTATTATTCAATGTAACCAGTACAGAGCAGACCCAATCGCACCTCTTATCATTAAAGACATTCCGACTGGTGAATATTTTCTATAATGAGGTTATTGATCCAAATACTACTTACGCATCAGAGCTGAGTCTGGATTGTACCATTCAGCTTACGCTTCTCAGTCAGCAATCCTATAAAGTCGAACTTGAAGGGACAAATACGGCAGGATACCTGGGAGGTGCACTCAACCTGATATATCAGCATAAAAATTTGTTTCATGGGGCTGAGTTGTTCAATCTTAAGCTGAAAGGCTCATATGAAGCTCTTTCACAGAAGGATACACTTCGCAGCGTTCAGGAATACGGTATTGAAACAAGCCTGAGGTTCCCAAAATTCCTGTTCCCTTTCCTTGAGAAGGAGCGCTTTGTAAAAGAATATAATCCTACAACAACCCTTCTTGCTGCCTATAACTATCAGGACATGCCCACCTATGCAAGAACAATGGCAAATGCAACGTTCGGATATACCTGGAATGGCAAAAACTATACGTCACATATTGTAAATCCTGTTCAGCTGAACCTCGTTGACCTGTTACGGATTGACCCGGACTGGCAGGCCTGGATTGACTCATCATCATACCTGAAGGCTGCTTACCGGGATGTTATGATCCTCGGGGGAGGCTACTCTTATATATTTAACAACCAGAAGATTAAGAAATCTAATGATTACTGGTTTGTAAGGATAAATGCAGAAGCTACAGGCAATATGCTTAGAATGGTCAGCCGGCTTGCCGGGATTGAAAAAACTGACGGGAGCTATAACATTCTTGGTCAGACTTTTGCACAGTACATCCGTGCAGATATGGATATGAGGTATAATGTGATCATTAATGATGTGAGTTCAGCAGTATACCGTGGTTTTATAGGTGCCGGAATTCCATATGGCAACTCAAAAGCAATCCCGTTTGAAAAGCAATATTTTGGCGGCGGGGCCAACGGTATAAGGGCCTGGCAGGTAAGAACACTCGGCCCGGGCTCAAGTATACCTGATACTGCAAGATTTCTGAACCAGACTGCCGATATCAAGCTGGAGGTGAATGCGGAATACAGGTTTAAACTGTTCTGGATTCTTAATGGGGCTCTGTTCCTTGATGCGGGAAATATCTGGTCATTCAATGATGACCCGGCAACGCCTGGTTCGCAATTCAGGATTAACAGCTTTCTTAATGAAATTGCAGTAGGTACTGGTGCCGGAATCAGATTCGACCTCAGCTTTGTTCTTCTCAGAGCTGATATGGGAATGAAGCTCCGTGATCCGGCTATTGCCGATGGATCCAGATGGATCATTATGAACAGACCGTACAGCTTTGGCGATGATTTCACATTTGTAATAGGGATCGGGTACCCGTTCTGATCAACAGATAATAGAAATATTTCCAAATATCTTCCGGGAATTCTCATGGAATTCGTAAATTGCATTAGTCTCACTGCATTGTAATATGAAGCGTTTATCATTTGAGCCGGTCAAAAACTGGTTTGGCTTTTCCCGGCGTGAAAGAAGGTCATCATTTATCCTGTTAATACTGATACTTTCAACTGCGGGAACAAAGTTTATTATTCCCGGGCGGGATATGATCATGGAGGAGATACCTCTTGAAGTCAGGGACAGTATCAGTAGTTATGTGTCCCTTGCTGCGGAAAAGAGTTCCGGATCATCATCCGGGAGAAGCAAGGTCGGCCGGCAAAAGCCTTTGCTGGATATCAATACATGTGATTCAGCA
>JAPLDX010000039.1 GCA_026391215.1 Bacteroidia bacterium | reverse complement strand
TTTTCTTCAACATAAACCTTCAGCTCAGGATTTTCTTCGATCAGTTTGATAAGGTCCTTATACTTCTCCTCCAGTTCATTGTACGATTTTAATATTTGTTTCATCTGCTTTTCGGAAACTGTTTTGTTCCCTGAAGGCAGTTTCCGTCCTGCCAGTCTGTATAATAAATCCGTGTATGAATAATCCGGACTCCCCGTAATCATTTGACTTTCAATAAATATTGCCTGTCGGTTCAGATTATTTACCCTTTTCAGGATCACAACCTGCTGGTATGCAAATACGACAATTAAAAGTATTGATGCAGCGACGAGTCCCGTCCTTACCCACCCGACATAAACCCAGCCAAAAAGGAAATCGAGAAAACCTGAAGCCGGCTCGTTCTTCACTTTATTCTGCAGTATCCTGTTAATCACCTTTTCTTCAATATCATCTGGAGATCTTAAAACCGGTTTTGATTTTTTGAGGGTATTAACGATCCTGTCATATTTGGTCTCATCAGTATTCATATCAGATATATTTTAATATCATTTCGTTAATCTTTTTTCTTGCATAGTGAAGATTTGCCTTCACGTTTGCTTTTCTCATCCCTGTAATTCCCGAGGTCTCTTCCAGGCTCATCTCTTCAAGATCGCAAAGAACGAAAACTGCTTTTTGCTTTGGGCTCAGACTGTTGGTCAAAAGGTTTATAATAGCTGCCGTTTCTTCGTTTTCCATTTCAGAAGATGAATTCTCTGAAAGGTGATTTGAAATGACTGCCCAGGCTGATTCATCCATCCTGTATTCCTGTACCCTTTTCTTCTTACGTAATTCATCGTAACACTTATTAATCACAATTTTGTACAACCACTTTTTAAAACTGTCCGGGGAAGTGATCTTCCCGATCTTCTGCCACACGGTAACCATTGTATCCTGCACAACATCCTCTGCCAGGTCTTCATCGCCCAGCATCCTGAAAGCAACTGAGAAGGCAAACGGAGAGGTCTTTACAACAAGTTCCCTGAAATTCAGGAGATTACCTTTCCTGCATTCTTCTATAATTTCACGATCAATCAAGTTCCGGTCAGTTTTCTGATAATAAGACGCAATTTTAACAGAAAGGTAAAAAACATATAGTAAATTTATGGTGAAATAGTGAACTGAATTGTTCCGGGCTAAAGCCCGATTTTTGAGTAGTATTTTACTAACCCCAGGCTTAAGCCCGGGGTTAGCAGGAACGCAATCCAGCTGGACTTTAGTCCGGAATTCTTTGTAAATCAAATTATTATACATATTAATATGCAAAAGATAATTACACTCAAAACCGACCGAAAGAACGGATTATATGATATTACTCTAAAAGTTCACGAAGTAATTAAAGAGAGCAAAGTAAAGACTGGTATAGCCTCTGTATATGCAAGGGGTTCTACTGCAGCAATTATGATCCAGGAGAACTGGGACCAGTCGGTTCAGAATGATGTTATTACCCTGCTGAACCGGTTAATTCCTTCCGGAATATGGGAGCATGATCACCAGGATAATAATGGGGATGCTCATCTTAAAGCAGGACTGGTGGGCGCATCAGAGACTATCCCGGTTGTTGACGGCAATGCCGGATTATCGACATGGCAGAATATATTCCTGTGTGAGTTTGACGGACCAAGAAGCCAGAGGGAGGTGGTTATAACTATAATTGAGGATAAATGATAAACTAATTATCAATGGATCTCAGTGCGTCTGAGATGTTTCTCTTAAAGTCATCATATTTTATCCTTCTGACAGAAGTTTTCTTAAAGAGCCTGTTAAACCGCTCTTCAGTAAGCGATTCCCAGTCTTTACGGGTCATTACTGCTATCTCTTCGTCAAAAATTAATTCCGGATGAGTATTTGGTTTTATATTCTTATTCCAGGGACACACTTCCTGGCACCTGTCACACCCGTAAACCCTCCCTTCCAGTTTTAGAATAATCTCTTCAGGGATAGGGCCCCTGTTCTCATTTGTACGGTTTGAAATACATTTCCTGGTATCTATTGTCCTGTTATCATTTATCGCACCTGTTGGACAGGCATCAATGCATGATGTGCAGTTACCGCAATATTCGCCCCTGAACGGCTCATCGTAGTCCAGTTCAATAGTCAGCATAAGGATGCCGATGTAAAAGAACGAACCTATTCCCTTGCTGATCATTATTGAATGACGGCCTTGCCAGCCCAGTCCTGCTTCACTGATCCAGGATTTCTCATGAAGGAATCCTGTATCGCAGTAAGCTTTCCCTTCGGTTTCTGGCGCCATTCTTTTCACAAAATCCAGTAATTCTTCAAGCTTTAAAATAATAAAATCATGATAGTCAGTACCGTAAGTATATCTGGAAAGAACAGGAACTCCTTTTTCTCTTTGCATAATTTCTGAATAATAGCTGAATCCCGTAACTACCAGTGATTTTACACCAGGGAAAACAAGGCCCGGATCAAATCTTTTTTCAGGCTCCCTTTCAAGATATCCCATCTTATCATTCATGCCTGCCTCAAGCCATGCTTTGTGTGCAGATACCCGTTCCGGAAATGAATGCACTCTTGCTATACCACAGATATCAAAGCCCAGTTCATGAGCTTTTTCTTTTATTACCCGGGACAGATTTTTCTTTTCTGTTGCTTTCATAAGTTGATTTTACAATAGACCAAGTTCAAGTTTTGCTTCATCGCTCAGCATGTTTTTATCCCAGGGAGGATTGAAAGTAAGCTTCACATCACAATCCTTTACTCCTTTAGTCCCAGCCACTTTATATTTGATCTCCTCGATCATCTGATCCACCATTGGGCAGTTGGGAGCAGTAAGGGTCATGGTTATATGAGCAATACGGTCATCATCGACCTCTATATTGTATATCAGGCCAAGATCGTAGATATTGACCGGGATCTCCGGATCAAAAATGCTTTTCAGCACTCCCACTAACCTGGTTTCTATTTCAAGCTGTTCAGAAGCATCCATCTTTTACTTTTATCTTTTTACTTTTTACTTTTGTCTTTTGCCTTGTATGCCATTGCATACAGTTTCATCTGCCTGACCATTGAAAGCAGTCCGTTTGACCTTGTCGGTGACAGGTTCTGCCTGAGTCCTATCCTGTCTATGAAATAAAGATCTGAAGATATAATTTCATCTGGCGTCCTGTCTGAAAGGACCTTGATCAGAAGTGAAACTATGCCGCGGGTAATTATTGCATCGCTGTCGGCGCTGAATTTGATTTTATTATCCCTTAATTCAGGATAGAGCCATACTTTCGACTGGCAACCTTCTATCAGGTAATCCTTTACCTTGAATTTCGGATCGATCACCGGCAGATCTTTTCCGAAATCTATCAGCAGGTTGTATTTATCCATCCAGTCTTCAAATACTGAGAACTCCTCAATTATTGTATCCTGAACCTTGTTGACTGTCATTGTATTATTTTGCAAACATTTTAATCACCTTCTCAATTCCTGTGCCAAGCAGGTCTATCTCTTCTGTTGTGTTATAAAAACACATTGATGCCCTTATAGTTCCATCAATGCCGAACCTGTCCATGACAGGCTGTGCGCAGTGGGTGCCTGTACGTACTGCAATGCCCAATTTATCGAGGACCATTCCTGCATCATACTGGTGGATATTATTAATAAGGAAAGAGATTATTGATATCTTCCTGTCAGTATTGCCATATATCTTAACCTCTTTGATTCCTGAAATCCTTTCTGTTGCATAAACCAGAAGCTCTTTCTCTCTTTTTTCAATATCCTCCAGGCCAAGGGATAATATGTAGTCAATGGCGACACCGAGTCCTATGGCACCCGGGAAATTCATTGTACCGGCTTCAAATTTAAAGGGTAGTTCATTATAGGTCGTCTTTTCAAATGTCACATTTGCAACCATGTCGCCGCCTCCCTGGTATGGAGGCAGATCAGAAAGCCATTTCGTTTTTCCATACAGAACGCCAATACCGGTCGGTGCATATATCTTATGACCGGAAAAAACATAAAAATCACAATCCATTGCTGCAACATCAATTGCTCCATGCTGAATACCCTGGGCACCGTCAACCATCACAGGGATATTCATGGAATGGGCGGCTTTAATAATTTCTTTCACCGGGAGGATAGTCCCAAGAGCATTTGAAACCTGGGTGACAGCTACGATCTTTGTCCTGTTGTTAAGAAGCTTCAGGTATTCATCAAAGAGTATTTCTCCCCTGTCATTTATCGGTATCACTTTAAGAATTGCACCTTTGCGATCGCACATCATCTGCCACGGGACAATATTTGCATGATGTTCCAGATGGCTTATTATTATTTCATCACCTGTATTTATAAATCTCTCACCGAATGAAAATGCAACAGTATTTATTGAGCCTGTTGTTCCTGAAGTAAATATGACCTCCTCCCTGCTCCCGGCATTGATAAAGGATCTTACCTTCTCCCTTGCTTTCTCATATTCCTCTGAGGCCCTGTCGCTTAAAGCATGTACCCCGCGATGGATATTTGCATTGTATTCTGTAAATACCTCATTGAAAGCATCAATAACGCACTGAGGCTTCTGGGTAGTGGCCCCGTTGTCAAAATAAACAAGCGGCTTGTCGTAAACCTTCCTGCTGAGCAGCGGGAAATCAGATCTTATGTCGGAGATATTTTTCAAATCAATGTTGTTGTTTATCGCATCTTACCATACAGCTTGCACATCGTGACAATTCGCCTTTCAGGCGCTGCATTACCAGGTTATCCATTCTTTCCTGCAGGGCATCCACCTTTATATTCCTTATCACCTCATGGGCAAATCCGAACATCAACATCAGCAATGCCTCACGCTTGTTTATACCACGTGATTGCAAATAGAACAGTGCATCATCATTGAGCCGGCCGACCGTTGCCCCATGACTGCATTTGACATCATCAGCATAGATCTCAAGCTGAGGCTTGGTATCCATTTTTGCATCATCAGTGAGAAGGATGTTATTGTTTTTCTGGTATGCGATTGTCCCCTGGGCATCCTTGTGCACATATATCCTTCCGTTAAAAGCTCCTGTCGCCATATCGTCAAGTACGCCCTTGAACAGCTGATTGCTGGTGCATTTCGGGAATGCATGATCCACATTTACATAATTATCAACATGCTGCCATTTATCAGCAAGGAACAATCCGTATGAATTACTCTCAGCTCCCTCGCCGCCAAGATAATGATGAGTGCTGTTTCTTACCAGTCCGCCATGAAGTGTAATGTTATTTGAAGACACGTGGCTGTTTCTCTCCTGGTGAATGAATGTATGGGTGATCTTACAGGCATTGTTATGTTCATTCTGGACTCTCATAATATCAAAATGAGCATTTGCCCCCACATAAACCTCAGTAACGGCATTTGTCAGAAATTTCTGCGGTGATAATGTATGGTCGCAGATAATTACCGTGAAATCGGCGTTATCTTCCACAATAATTAGGTTGCGATGCTGGCTGAACATATCTTCATCCGACTGTACAAGGTTTACAACCTGGACAGGTCTTTTGAGGACAGCTCCTTCAGGGACATATACAAAAAATCCATCGGAAGCCATTGCTGTATTCAGATGCACAAGTCCGTCAGAGTTGCCGTTTAAATATTTGCCGTAATGCTTTTCAATCTTATCGCTGAATTTTTTCGCAGCCTCAGCGAGGCTTCCTATCCAAATCCCGCCGGGAAGCTCCCGAAGCTTGCCGTTGATGGTCGGATAAAAGCCGTTAAGAAGGACCACTCCATAGGCATCGAGGTCTGCCACATCGCACCTGAATTCTTCAGCTTTTAAGAAATCAGATTTCCCGGGAATAAAATAACTTTTATAGTCGTGGTTAAAAAATGAATCCAGATTCGTATACTTATAGGATTCATTTTTCTTTGTCGGTATGCCTGTTTTACAGAAATTCTCAATTGCAGCCTTACGGAATGAGTTGATATACGGATCTGAATTCTCCTTAATCTTCTTTATGTTCTCCTCATAAAGCCTGTAATATTGTTCTGTTCTTTCGGGCAGATTATTCATGAGAGATCCTTCTTTTCAACATCCTGTTTGATCCAGTCGTATCCTTTTTCCTCAAGCTCAAGAGCCAGCTCCTTACCGGATGTTTTTACTATCCGTCCGTCATAGAGCACATGCACAACATCGGGAATTATATAATCAAGCAGCCTCTGGTAATGAGTAATGACTATAGCTGCATTATCAGGGCGTTTCAGCCTGTTCACCCCGTTAGCCACAATGCGGAGGGCGTCGATATCAAGACCGGAATCGGTCTCATCAAGAATGGCAAGCTTAGGCTCGAGCATTGCCATCTGGAATATCTCATTTTTCTTTTTCTCCCCGCCTGAAAATCCTTCATTGACAGATCTGTTGGCAAGCTTGGAATCTATTTCCACAAGCTCTTTTTTCTCGCGCATCATTTTCAGGAAATCCGATGCTGAAAGAGGTTCAAGTCCTTTATGCTTACGGTGCTCATTTACAGCTGTCTTCATGAAGTTTACCATGCTTACACCCGGAATTTCAATAGGGTACTGGAAGCCAAGGAATATGCCCTCCTTTGATCTGTCCTCGGGAGGCATGTCAAGGAGGTTCTTCCCAAGATATGTTACGGTTCCCTCCGTGACCTTTGCCAACTCCCTTCCTGCGAGGACTGCTGCAAGAGTACTTTTTCCTGATCCGTTCGGCCCCATGATTGCATGAATTTCTCCAGCTTTTACTTCAAGGCTGATACCCTTAAGTATTAACTTCCCGTTTATTTCAGCCTGTAAATTTTTAATAACTAACATGATACTTTTATCTTTTTCCTTTTGTCTTTTATCTTTTGTCTTCATGTACTCACCCCCCGTCCCCCTCTCTGCTAAAGCAAAGAGGGGGCGAAAGTGAATTTGTTTCTTTTATCCTACACTACCTTCAAGACTTATCTCCAGCAGCTTCTGCGCTTCGACTGCAAATTCCATTGGCAGCTTATTTATCACCTCCCTGGCATACCCGTTGACTATAAGAGCCACTGCATCTTCTGTTGAAATTCCTCTCTGGTTGCAATAAAATATCTGGTCCTCCCCTATCTTTGATGTTGTTGCCTCGTGCTCAACGATTGCAGTCTGGTTATCAACCTCAATGTAAGGAAAAGTATGAGCACCGCATTTATCGCCAAGCAACAGTGAGTCACACTGGGAAAAATTTCTTGCCCCAGTTGCATTCTTTACAACTTTCACCAGGCCTCTGTAACTGTTCTGTCCATGCCCTGCCGATATACCTTTTGATACTATTGTGCTTTTTGTATTCTTTCCGATATGGATCATCTTGGTCCCGGTATCTGCCTGCTGGTAGTTATTTGTTACTGCTACAGAATAAAATTCTCCTGTTGAATTATCACCTTTTAGAATGCATGATGGATATTTCCAGGTAATAGCAGATCCGGTTTCTATCTGTGTCCATGATATCTTAGAGTTCTCACCTCTGCATAGTCCCCGTTTTGTCACAAAATTGAATATCCCTCCTTTGCCGTTCTTGTCACCAGGGTACCAGTTCTGAACAGTTGAATATTTGACTTCGGCGTTATTCTCTGCAATTATTTCAACAATAGCTGCATGAAGCTGGTTCTCATCCCTCATCGGAGCGGTACATCCCTCAAGATAACTTACATAGCTTTCCTCATCGGCAACAAGAAGCGTTCGTTCGAATTGTCCGGTGTTTGCGGCATTTATCCTGAAATATGTTGACAGCTCCATCGGGCATCTTACTCCTTTAGGGATGTAGCAGAAAGAACCGTCGCTAAAGACTGCCGAGTTGAGAGAAGCGAAGAAATTATCAGTATAAGGGACCACAGTGCCCAGGTATCTTTTTACAAGATCGGGATACTCTTTTACAGCATCGCTGAATGAGCAGAAAATGATACCTGATTCAGCCAGTGTTTCCCTGAAGGTTGTCTTCACTGAAATTGAATCCATTACTGCATCCACTGCAACACCGGTAAGGTGCTTCTGTTCTTCAAGAGGTATTCCAAGCTTGTCGAATGTTCTTTTAAGTTCGGGATCAATATCATCAAGGCTCTCTGGCGATGCTTTTTGCCTAGGGGCAGAGTAATAGATAATATCCTGGTAATCAATAGGAGGTATTTTCAGGTTTGCCCACTGCGGCATTTTCAATGTCTGCCAGTGGCGGAATGACTTAAGTCGGAATTCAAGGAGCCACTCCGGTTCGTTTTTCTTCTTCGAAATTGTCCGGACAATATTCTCATTAAGGCCTTTGGGGATCTGTTCCGCTTCAATATCGGAATAGAAGCCATACTTGTAATCGCCTGAAGTTACATCAGTTATTATTTTATCCTGATCCTTCACCATTTGTACATCGGCTTTCTTATACCTTTATATATTAACAACCGTGAAACACTATTGTTAATTATATTTAATCTAAATAAACATGCAAAAATATAAAATAACCCGAAATTGCTAAAGAAGAAGAAAGGAAAAATTATCCGGTAAGATGATACAAATCATAATTTAGATAGGCTCCTTACATAAAAAACTTATTAATTTGGCAGCCAAAGTTATAACTGATCCCATTATGAATTCCATGCAGAATTTCTTCAACCATAACAGTAAAAAGCTGTTCTTATTGCTATTGATTTTTCTTGCTCCATTATCATTATTCGGAGCCAGCGGCGAGGTTCCGTCAATAGGGCCTGTCCGTATTGAATTCATAATCTTCGGACTGATATTACTGGGCGTCGCTCTTTTCCACAAGCAGACCTTCTGGGTTGCAGTTATCGGGCTGACGGTTTTACTCACCTTCAAGTTTATCTTCGATCCAGGCTTTCACTTCTTTGAGCATTTGTTCGGAACAACTCCGATTGGCGAGCAGCTCATGGATAAGGAACTGAGGCAGGGTGAATGGGGTATAATATTGAATCTTCTTGGGTTATTGCTGGGATTCGCATTACTATCAAAGATCTTTGAGGAATCGGGAGTACCTGATATTCTGCCAAAATTCCTACCAAATGACTGGAAAGGAGCATTTTTATTATTGGTATTTATTTTCATTCTCTCTTCATTTCTCGATAATATCGCTGCTGCACTGATAGGCGGTACAATAGCATTGGTCGTCTTTAAAAACAAGGTCCATATCGGTTATATTGCTGCAATTGTAGCCGCCAGCAATGCCGGCGGAAGCGGAAGTGTTGTAGGTGATACCACCACCACCATGATGTGGATAGACGGAGTGAGCCCGCTGAATGTTCTTCATGCTTATGTAGCCTCCGGAGTAGCTCTTCTATTTTTTGCCTGGTTTGCGTCACGGCAGCAGGATAATTACCAGAGGATCCAGATGAGCGCAACATCAGATGTCAAGATTGACTGGATCAAATTGCTTATCGTGCTTCTAATACTCATCGGCGCCATAATTTCAAATTTCCTTTATGATATGCCGGCCCTGGGAGTCTGGATCGCCATTCTGACAGGTGCAATTCTCAGGCCAATACCCTGGAAAGAAGTTTCGGGAGCATTAAAAGGAACTATATTTCTTTTGTGCCTTGTTACATGTGCTTCATTAATGCCAGTCGAAGAGCTTCCTAATGCTTCATGGGTAACTGCCTTCTTCCTCGGATGCCTGTCGGCAGTATTTGATAATATACCGCTTACAAAGCTTTGTCTCGACCAGGGTCACTATGACTGGGGAATGCTTGCATACACGGTCGGTTTTGGAGGATCAATGATTTGGTTCGGGTCTTCAGCAGGTGTTGCAATAACTAATAAATTCCCTGAAGCCCGGAATGTAGTGAAATGGGTTAAGAATGGATGGCATGTTGCCGCCGCTTATGTTATAGGCTTTCTGGCATTGTATCTTTTACTGGGTTGGGAGCCAGCTGATAACAACGAACATAAGATCATAAATTGTCCTGTACCGGGATGTCCTATGGCCGGCCAGGGTGAAGCGGAAGCCGGAAGCGTTAGTTACCTGGAGCTTGTGAAGTAACAATCCGGGGAATTTTTCATCTATTCAATTCTTTTATTTATAGACCATTTTATTCATTTGGTCAAAAAGAATTTGCCGTTATCAGAATTTTCAGTAATTTTTCTCTTTTATCACTTTATGCCTGCCGTTATGAAAAATCTGAAAACAATCCTGCTTTCTATAGTCTTATTTACCTTCGGGTATTCAGCTTCCGCACAGGTTCCGAAAAGTTTTAACTATATGGCTATTGCACGTGACGAGGACGGAGATCTCATACAAAACACTGACATTACCGTCAGAATTGCGATCCTGGATCAACCCGGGTTAATTGTGTGGGAAGAAGAACATGCAGTTACAACAAATGATAACGGACTTTTCCAGCTTGTTGTAGGTGATCCTACAGCAACGAAAGTACCGGGTGGATATGATGCTCTTACCTTTGCTGATGTTAATTGGACACCTCAGCCATTGTATATTAGAACAAAGATTAGTTTAGTTGCAGGTGTATGGCTGGATATGGGCAATGCACAATTAGTTTCAGTGCCTTACGCTATGATATCAGAATCAGCTTACAATGTCATTAATAATCCTGTAACGATGAATAATGATACTGTTGTAATAATGAACAGTGTTGATGTAGTCGGCAATTACGCCACAACAGAAGATGAAGCCCTTTTTGAAGTAAAACGGAAGGACGGGCAAACTATGTTTGCTGTTTATAACCAGGGAGTAAGAATAAATATACCCATGGTTGATAATGTTCCTAAAAGTGTTAAAGGAGGATTTGCCATTGGAGGATTTGGAACTTCAAAGACGGATTATCGGTATGACCTGTTCACTTTGAATAAAGACAGTGTCAGGATTTACCTTGACAAATCGCCTGATCTGGCGAAAAAGCCAAAGGGAGGATTTGCAATCGGCGGTTTTGATATAGGAGGGAAAGAACCCTTGCCTCACCAGAATTACCTTTTTATTGCCCCTGACAGTGCAAGGATTTATGTTAAAGATTCAGGGAAAGGAGTAAAAGGTGGTTTCGCTATCGGAGGATTCAGTGGTACAAAAACCCCTTCTGTAAATTTCCTTAATCTTACTTCAGACAATTATTTCATCGGACAGCTGGCAGGTTTGAAAAACATGAAGGAGACCTCTACCGGAACGAGCAATATATTTATCGGAAAAGAGAGCGGGAAAACAAATACGACCGGTTCTGATAATGTATTCCTTGGATTCCAGTCAGGATTCAGCAATAATGCAAGTTTTAATTCATTTATCGGTTATCAATCCGGAAAGAATAACACATCGGGAACATATAATACTTTTATGGGTTACAATGCAGGTCTGTTAAATGGTGACGGCCAAAGCAATGTGTTTATAGGATACGAAAGCGGCAGAGATAATATTACCGGAGACTATAATGTTATAATCGGCAAAAATGCAGGATTAAACAGCACCGGAGACAATAATATTCTTATTGGTCGTGACGCCGGGATGAAGAATTCCGGAAACGATAATATCTTCATTGGCGTCTATGCCGGAACAAACCTTACAACTGGTCAGCATAATTTATTAATCGGCTCTTCTGCCGGCCTTAATCACACAACTCAGGAATATAATGTTATGCTTGGCACATCAGCTGGTGCAAATTTAATTGAAACATATATGTGGCAAAGCTCATTTAATACCTTCATGGGTATAAATGCAGGTTATAAAATTGCTTTGGGCAAAGAAAATGTGTTTATTGGAACGAATGCCGGTTACTGGATTGAAAACGGATCAGGGAATACTATGGTTGGTATTAATGCAGGCCGAAGCGGAGATCCCCATGTTATAAATCCATTATTAGATGCATCAAATAATTCTCTCTTTGGTGATATGGCAGGTTTTAACATCCAGGATGGAGATAACAATGTCGCTGTTGGCTATAGTTCAGGTTATGGTCTTACTTCCGGTTCAGGGAATGTTCTTATTGGTAAATATGCCGGTTATTCACTGTCAACCGAATCCAACAAACTATATATCGCTAATTCTTTTAATAATCCACCTTTAATTTACGGTGATTTTTCATCAGGCATGATTGGATTGGGGAAAATTACTCCGGCGTATAAGCTGGATGTTGTTGGTGATGTTAATATTACAGGCGATTTCAGGGTAAATGGCTCACCTCTTTCAACAGCTACCCTCACTACTGGTAATTTAACAGCAACCGGACCTGTGTCAGTAAGCCCAACCCGCCAGGTTGTTGGAGGAGCTGCAGTAATTTCAATCGCTGATGCATCAACATCAGCCAAAGGAGCTGTTCAGCTAAGTAATTCTTATGATGGAACAAGCGTAACGTTGGCAACTACTGAAACAGCTTTATCCGACGGATTAGCAACAAAGGTTACAGGAACAGGGATGACAATGGGAACTATCAATATGACTGCAAGTGGACCCGTGATCTCAACATATGGAATGGTATTGATATGGGATCTTTCTACACCAAGATTCTCAATTTATAATGGCTCAGATGTTAATTGCTGGTACTGGTACACCGAGCAAGGAAAAGGTGCTGCTCCTACTGGAAGTGCCATGAGAATCGAAATTGGCGCCACTGAACCAATAGTACTAACCGTAAAAGATGGTGCAGGTTATGAGATTCATTTTGGAGATGTTGAAGGTACCGGGGGTTATTGTTCATTATGGTTACATTTTGCAGGCGGCGTTCTTACAGGCCATTATATACAGAACTAAAAAAAGCTACGCTCAGACGGGGTTTTTTGTTCCTCCAAAAATCTTACCTTTATCTTTTAAATCAAATGTCACTGCCATGAGAAAATTGTTTTTCATTTTAATATTACTGATGACATTTCTTCAATACCTTTCTGCTGACAATGAAAAAGATATAAAGGCTGCTCTTAAGCATGTTACGGTCTATCCCGACAGGGCACAGCTTACACATGAAGCTGCAGTTGAAATTCCTGAAGGCAAGACTCTCCTTAAGCTTGGAGGACTTTCACCATACATTGATGCACAGAGCATACAGGTAAAAGGATATGGAGGCTTTACAATCCTTTCTGTAAATCATCAGAATAATTACCTGGAGAATCTCGAGGAATTGCCGGAAATAAAAACCATCCGGAACCAGATAGAAGCTCTCCAGATAAAGATTGAGGATGAAAAAGCAGGTATCAGCGTGTTGAAGGAGAAAGAGGCTTTTCTTGTTGCTAACCGGGCAATCCTGGTAAAGGAAACCACATTTTCGGTTGAACAGCTTAAGAGTGTTATGGAGTTGTATACCAGCAATATGGATCTTGTAACTACCACGATCCTGAAGAAAAACAGACTAATAAAGGATTATGAAAAACAGATTGCCGCCCTCCAGCAGCAAATATCCGACAAGGCAGGTAAAGCCCAGCTTCCTTCAGGAGAAATTTCAGTATCGGTCAGCTCAGAGAAAGCTGTTTCAGGAAAACTGACATATTCCTATGTGGTTTCAAATGCCGGATGGTATCCGTCCTATGATATCAGGGTGGATGACATCACAAAGCCTGTAAATATTTTTTACAAAGCCAATGTTTACCAGAATACAGGCTTAGCATGGAAAGACGTGAAGCTGAGCTTTTCAAATGCAACACCCTGGATAGCAGGCAGTGTGCCAATACTCTATCCCTGGTTTATTGATTTTTACACTCCAATACCGATAATGAGGACGAAAGCATCGGGTGCTGCAAGAACCGAGACACCGAAGGTAATGGATATGGCCAATAATGCAGAAGCTTTTCTTATGGTAGAAGAGGCAGCTTCCGTCATGGTTGAAAAGCAAGTGGGCGAAACGACAATATCATTTGATATTGCCGTGCCTTATACTATTGAATCAGACGGCAAATACCAGATAATCGAGATCCAGCACACAACGACTCCTGCAGATTACAAATATGTGACTGTGCCAAAACTCACCCCTTATGCCTATCTTACCGGTAACATAACAAACTGGGCTGAACAGAGCCTCCAGAGCGGTGAAGCTACTCTGTACTTCGAGAACACTTATGTTGGAAAGTCGGATCTTAATGTAAACCAGCTGACTGACACCCTTACTCTTTCACTTGGAACAGATAACAGTATCCTCGTAAAGAGAGAGAAACGTCAGGACTTCACCAGCAAGAAGGTGATTGGCACAAACAAGACTGAGACATATTCGTTCCTGATAACAATAAGAAATAATAAGTCCAGCCAGATCAGGATCACATTAAAGGATCAGGTACCAATATCATCGAACAGCGGGATAACTGTTGAAGCGACTGAGCTTACAGGAGGAAGATATAACACACAAACTGGCGAAATCAGGTGGGATCTTGAGATAAAGCCCCAGGAGACCAGGCAGATCATTCTTACTTATTCGGTAAAATATCCGAAAGACAAAAATGTTATTCTTGAATAATACTATCCTTCAGTGAAAATACTCGGAAATATTATCTGGCTCGTTTTTGGAGGTATCATAATTGCCATTGAGTATATTATTGGCAGTGTTATCCTTATGGTAACAATTGTCGGGATTCCGTTCGGCCTGCAGACGCTGAAGATGGGAGCTTTGGCATTATGGCCGTTCGGCAGGGATACCCGTGTTCATGAAAGAGCCTCCGGATGTCTGTATATTCTGATGAATATTCTCTGGCTGATCTGCGGAGGAATATGCATAGCCATCACTCATGCCCTGTTCGGATTGCTGTTATGTATCACGATAATAGGGATCCCTTTTGGAATGCAGCATTTTAAACTGACGGCAATAGCTATTAATCCGTTTGGGAGGGATATTGTAAGTATTTGATCCCTAAAAAAATAAACCACAGAGTTTCATTGAGTAAAGATAGAGTGACACGGCGGGGAAATTATTATCTGGGCCCCCGGATAATGCCACGTTCGGAACTTCTGATGAATTCAATTATATAATCCCGGTCAGTTGACGGCTTGAATTCTTTTTCAATATATTCCAACGCCTGCGATACATTCATTCCTTTCTGGTAGATGATCCTGTAAATATTGTGTATTTCATCGATCCTCTCTTTTTCAAATCCGCGTCTTGTAAGCCCTACAGAATTGATCCCCATAAAGGATAGCGGGTCTCTGTCGGCTTTAATGAAGGGAGGTACATCGGTCCTGACTTTAGTGCCGCCACCGATCATAACATGTCCTCCGATATGTGTAAACTGATGCACCAGTGCTCCTGCACTCAGAATTGCCCAGTCATGCACTTTTACTTCACCAGCCAGTCCTGCTCCGTTGCTAAGGATACAGTTATTACCCACTATGCAGTCATGACCAATGTGAGAATAAGCCATCAGGAGGCAGTTCTCTCCGACTATTGTTTTGCCTGCAGCTGCAGTACCCCGATTTACTGTGGCCGCTTCCCGTATAGTTGTCTTGTCGCCGATCTCTGCCGTGGTATCTTCTCCCCTGAATTTAAGATCCTGGGGTATGGCTGATACAACAGCTGTCGGGAATATCCTGCAGTTTTTGCCTATCCTTGCCCCGTCCATTATCACTGCATTCGGACCAATCCATGTTCCGTCGCCTACAACAACATTGCCGGCAATATAAGCAAATGGTTCAATGGTCACGTTTTCGCCTATCCTGGCATCGGGATGAACATAAGCTGATTTTGATATCATCGCGGAATTATTTGTTTTTAACTACCTGTGCTGTCATCTCGCCTTCAACAACCAGGTTATTTCCTACAAATGCCTGGCCAAACATGGTTACTATTCCGCGGCGCATTGGTTCCATAAGTTCCATCTTAAGGATCACTGTATCACCCGGAACTACTTTATGCTTGAATTTCAGCTTATCAATCTTGAGAAAATATGTTGAATATTTTTCAGGCTCATCAATATTATGGAGTACCAGGATGCCTCCTGTTTGTGCCAGGGCTTCTACAAGCAGAACTCCAGGCATAACAGGTTCATCCGGAAAATGTCCCTGGAAGAACGGTTCGTTGAAAGTCACGTTCTTAATTCCCACAATAGCGTTTTCGTCCAGTGCTATTACTTTATCGACAAAGAGAAATGGAGCTCTGTGCGGAAGACGCCTTTTAATATCTTCAAGACCATAAACCGGCGGCTGTGATGGATCATATACAGGGATATTCCTTTGTGAAAGAGATTTTTTCATCTCCTGTCTCATGATCTTTGCAAGCCTTGTATTGGCATAATGACCGGGGCGTGTTGCAACAACCTTCCCTTTAATAGGATGTCCGACCAGCGCCAGGTCGCCCATGATGTCAAGAAGCTTGTGCCTTGCCGGCTCATTGGGGTACCGGAGCTCTGTATTATTAAGTATCCCGGCTGTATGCTTGCTTATTCCCGGCCTGTTAAAGAGCTTTGCAATACGGTCAATCTCAGATTGCTCAACTTCCTTTTCGAGAATAACAACTGCATTATCAAGATCTCCTCCCTTAATCAGTCCCAGTTTATGAAGAGGCTCCAGCTCATGAAAAAAAACAAATGTGCGGCTCTTACATATTTTTTCCTCAAAGTCCTTAATTGAATCAAGTATGGCATACTGGTTGCCAAGAATTTTTGAGTTATAATCTATCAGCACATTGATGCTCAGATGGTCGTCTGGATAAATGATGAGGTCGACGCCGTGTTCTTCATCAGAATATGTCAGCTTTTGTTTTACTACGAAATAATTCCTGTCCTCCTTAAGGTCAACAAAACCAGCTTCCTTGAGAGCCTCAACAATTTTCCATGAGGATCCACCCATAATAGGCGCCTCCGGTCCGTCAAGCTCAATCAGCGCATTATCAATCTGCATACCGTGCAATGCAGCAAGAGCATGTTCAACTGTGGCAACCGAAGCATTATTCTGAACCAGTGTAGTTCCCCTTGAAGTATCTGAAACATTGTCAGCAAGAGCTTCAATTATCGGTTTCCCCGGAAGATCAATCCTGCAAAATTTATATCCGTGATTTGCCGGTGCCGGCTTGAATGTAATTGTCACATTGATACCAGAATGCAATCCCTTGCCGTTAAGACTGATTTCCTTCGCCAGTGTTCTTTGCTTTTCACTCATCAGTATTGTATTGATTGTGATTTCGGGTACAAAAAAAATAAAAAAAAACAGAACAATCTAAAAAAACTGCTTATAACTGCATAAATACCAGTTAATTTAAAACAGACCAGGACAATTTTTTACTTTTCTTTAAGTGATTTAACCTCTTTTTCCAAAGCATTTAGTCTGGCTGATAGTTCTGGTAAATCTTTGAAAATCATTGCTGATCTGAAGAAATTCTTATGTTCGATAGCGGGGTAGCCTAGTAATATAGTGTTTTCAGTTCTTACATTACTGTGAATACCAGTCTGTGCTCCTACTTTTGTTCCGTCAGCAACTTTAATATGTCCGGCGATACCTACCTGTCCTCCTATCATACAGTTCCTGCCTACTTTTGCTGAACCTGCAATTCCTGTTTGTGCTGCTATAACAGTGTTTTCGCCTATTTCCACATTATGGGCTACCTGGATGAGATTATCAAGCTTAACTCCTTTATGGATCACTGTGGACCCCATTGTGGAACGGTCAATTGTTACATTTGCACCGATCTCCACATGATCTTTAATAACAACATTGCCAATCTGCGGTATTTTCATGTATTCCGTTTCAGACTGGGGTGCGAATCCGAAACCGTCGCTTCCGATAACTGATCCTGCATGGATTATGCATCCCTCGCCAACAATACATTCATGGTAAATTTTGACACCTGAATAAAGAATGCTGTCTTTGCCTATCCTGGTTCTGTCACCTAAATAAACATGGGGATATACTGAGCAATTGTCTCCCACCACAGAATTATCGCCGATATATGCAAACGCTCCTATATAGATATCTGATCCAATAGTGGCTGTTGGCTCTATGACCGCTGTGGGATGTATGCCTTTTTTTCTTGGCCTTGCCTGATCAACAAGCTGAAGCAGAGATGCAAACGATTCATAGGCATTATCAACCCTGATCATAGTGGCTCTGACTTTTTCAGACGGCACCAGGCTTTTGTTTACCAGCACAACAGATGATCCGGTGGTATATAAGTAATGCTCGTATTTCGGATTTGCAAGAAATGAAAGAGCCCCTTCATGACCTTCTTCAATTTTCGCTATTGTATTGACAACGGTATCAGGATCTCCTACTATTTCTCCTTTCAGAAATCCGGCTATTGTTGCTGCTGTAAATTCCATGATTCTTATAATTAGTTATCTGCATTCTTTTGGATAGCAAAGAAAATATTTAATCATTCTCTCTGAATTAAATCTGTGATCGAACATATCCGAAACTGTTGAGATGCCCTCTGTCTTGCCCGATTTTAGCAATATTCTGACTTCCGGTGCATCAGGCGTATATGCAAGGTTCGATATGCTGTTTGTGAAAACATAATAATCCGCCATTTCTGTACTTATACCTTTCATTTCTGCAGTCATGGCTTTCAGTTTATTCACCCTTTCTTTAGGGAACGGTTCATTCTGCAGTTCTATTGCCAGGAGGTCTCTTTTCATAAGCCTCGCTGAAAGATCGGAAAGGATCTTATCGGAATGATCAGCCCAGTATTTTGCCGAGACAAGGATATCTGAATCATCAAGCCTGGTAAATGTTGAAGCCACCAGGCCTGGCGTGAAATTTCCATCCCTCAGAAGATCATCAGGGCCTATTTTATTATACAGGAAGAACCGTAGGGCCGGAGTAGCATATAGGTCGACGCTCTCAAGCGCAAGCTCCTTTGCCCGCTTGAGAATTCTCACAAGCAGGTTTTCCGAAGAAAGCACTGTCTTATGCATATAAACCTGCCAATACATAAGCCTTCGGGCTATCAGGAATTTTTCGAGTGAATAAATTCCTTTTTCATCTACTACAAGGCTGTCATCGACAACATTAAGCATACGGATTATCCTGTCCGATCCCACTGAACCTTCGATGACTCCTGTAAAGAAACTGTCCCTGCGCAGGTAGTCGAGCCTGTCCATATCTATCTGTCCTGCAATAAGCTCATGCAGAAATTTTCTGTGATAAGTCCCTTTGAAAATTTCTATTGCCAGGCTGAGTTTCCCCTGATACTGTTCATTCAGCTTCCTCATCATCAGGAGGGAAATGTCTTCATGGGAAATGCCATTGATTATTGAAGTCTCAAGAGCATGGGAGAACGGGCCATGACCGGAGTCATGCAGAAGAATAGCAATCTGTGCGGCCTCTTCCTCCTGCTGCGAAATGCTGACACCCTTTCCTTTAAGTGTCCCGAGTGCAAGATCCATAAGGTGCAATGCCCCCAGGCAATGCTGAAACCTGCTGTGGTTGGCTCCGGGATAAACAAAGCTTGTAAGCCCGAGCTGCCTGATGTTCCTCAGCCTCTGGAACCATGGATGCTCAACAAGGTCAAAAATAAAATCACCAGGAATATTTATGAATCCATATACAGGATCATTGATTATCTTTCTTTTGTTTGTTTTAAATGTCACTTTAAGGATATTTAACTTACAAAAGTATGAATTTGTTTATAACAAGGTCCTATCAGTTCTTCCCTTTGTGTTACTTTGTGTGCACTTAGTGTCCCTTTGTAGTAAAAAATATCTAACCACAAAGGATCACGAAGGTATTCACGAAGGGTCACAAAGGAACTTTTAATAAATAGTTGTAACTTTTAAGCAACATTTAAAATAAATGACGTCTTTATTGCGTAATAACCCACAACAAACTACCTAAATACCTCTCCGGTAACATGAAAATTGAAATTCAGGGGCTGAATAAAATATATCCAAATGGCAATCAGGCATTAAAGGATGTAAACCTTGAATTCGGAACCGGCATGTTCGGACTTCTCGGACCCAACGGAGCTGGCAAATCAAGCCTTATGAGAATAATGGTGACACTGATGAAACCTACTTCGGGTGTTGTGCTTGTTGATGGGAAAGATATCCAGAAACACAGGAAGGAAATCAGAGGCATGCTCGGCTATCTTCCGCAGGATTTCAGGTTTTTCTCTTCACTGAGGACTTGGGAATTCCTTGATTATTCAGGATCATTGGCAGGTTTGAAAAATAAAAAAGAGAGATTTGCAGAAGTTGACAGACTTCTTGACCAGGTAGGGCTTCTGGAGGTGCGTGACCGTCAGGCCAACAAGCTGTCAGGAGGGATGAAGCGAAGGCTTGGAATTGCACAGGCGCTTATCGGGAATCCGCGGATTATTATTGTCGATGAACCTACAACCGGACTTGATCCTGATGAAAGGATAAGGTTCAGGAATATCCTCTCAGAGCTCAGCCAGCATGATGTTACTATAATCCTTTCGACACATATTGTCGGGGACATTTCCTCTACCTGCCAGGGAATGGCATTGCTGAATAAGGGAGAGCTTGTGTTTACTGGATCTCCTGAAAGCCTCGTCAAACAAGCTGAAGGACATGTATTTAAGCTAAATCTTTCGCCCCGCGATTATGAGACGGTCAAGGAACGATATGATGTGATCTCCACGATCCCTGTAGAATCCGGATGGGAGGTGCAGATTGTTGCAGATAACATTCCGGAATTTGAATCAACTGAAATAATACCGAATATAGAAGATGCTTATGTATATTATATGGAACATAAAATGCATGCTGATTTAATTGAATAGGATAGCCAGGGAAATTATGACACCCCTTCTTAACATAAGAACAGTTGCCAGGTATGAAGCCACAATCCTGAGGAGAAGCTGGTTTTTCAGGCTCTTTTCAATAGGTGCCCTATTGATCTTTACATTCCTGAATATCGGGGTTTTCTCTCCGATCGGAGATGAGACGTGGGGTCTTGTCTCAATTCCTTCATCAGTACCGCTACTTAATCTTTACCTGCTCAATATTGCCCAGGCAATAGTAGTGATATTCCTTGCTTCTGATTTTCTGAAGAGAGATAAGAAGGTCGATACAAATGAAGTTCTTTACACAAGGTCCATGTCCAACTTCGAATATATAATGGGGAAGACATGGGGCATTCTAAGGCTTTTCCTTGGACTGGATATCATAATCCTGTTAATAGGCCTGCTGATGAATATCATTTCAAAAATGATGACGATCGACCTTTTATCATATCTATCATATCTTCTTATTATCTGTGTACCAACAATTGTCTTCAGTCTCGGGCTGGCTTTTATGCTGATGTCTGTCATCAGGAACCAGGCTATAACTTTTCTTATACTGCTTGGAATAGCTGCTCTCGACATCTTCTATCTTTATTTCCGTTTCGGGTCAATATTCGATTATATGGCATTCGGTCTTCCAGTTTTTAAATCGGGTGTCATTGGATATGATAATCTTGATTTTATAATAAACCAGCGTTTGCTTTACTTTTTCCTGGGACTTGTCTTTGTCCTTGTAACAGTATTGTTATTCAAAAGGTTGCCACAATCACGGCTGCATACAATACTGAGTTACGTCTTCCTGGTCATATTCACGGCAGGAGCAGTTGTGTGTGCTTATAACACTTATTCTATATATAAGAAAGATATTGATGAAAAGAAACTGGTCATTGAGACCAATAAACAGTTTGAAGACAGGAATGTTGTAAGCCTGACTGATGCTGCAATTGATTTTATACACAATGGGAATTCATTTGATGCAACTGCTGCGCTGAAATTCACAAATGATAATAAAGAGGGTCTCGACAAATACCTGTTCTCACTAAATCCGGGTTTAAATGTCACAGGGATCACTTCAGGCGGAAAAGATCTCACCTTTAAAACAACTCACCACATAATAGAAGTTGATGCTCTGACAACTCTTCTTCCCGGACGACAGGACAGTCTGATCATTTCGTATTCCGGTACTATTAATGAATCATTCAGTTATCCTGATTATACTGATAATATCAAAGAAAATCCTTATCAGATCCAAATGCTGAACATACACAAGCGTCAGGCATTTCTATCGGAGAAGTATGTCCTGTTAATTCCCGAGTTACATTGGTATCCGGTTCCGGGACTTAATTACTATCCCTCCAATCCGGCCAGAATTAAAGTTGATTTTACTAATTATACTTTACGTGTCAAACCAATGAATGGTCTGACGCCGGTTTCACAGGGAATAATGAAGGCAGAGGATGGTTATTCTGTTTTCGACCCTGAATCACCTCTAACAGGGCTGACACTTGCCATAGGTGACTACAGGTCAGATACATTAAAGGATGATACAATTAATTATATCACGTACTACTTTCCCGGACATGATTATTATAAAAAGGCTCTTGCAGAAATAAAAGATACCCTGCCATTGCTTGTCAAAGGTATATTGAGAGATTTGGAAGTAAACTTTTCCACTAAATATCCTTTCAGGACACTGAGCCTTCTTGAGGTACCTGTTCAGTTTTATTCTTTACCCAGGATGAGCACGCAGACCAGGGCTGAGGTGCAGCCCTCAATGGTACTGCTCCCTGAGAAGTTATCCACAACTCAGGGTGCCGGCTTTCAAAAACGATTCAATCGCAACAAGAAAAGAATGGCCAGAAATAACCAGGTTATAACTGACAAAGAGCTTCAGGTAAGGATATTTAATGATTTCATAAGGAATACTTTCATTAACGGAGAGAATATCAGATTCAGGAATAACGTTGTTATAAATGAACCTGGCCGATATTTGCTCGGTCCGAGCTTCTATTTCCATAAGAACAATTTCTTTTCAGAAGATTATCCTGTGATAAATGCCGTCTTTGAATCACATCTTCAGAAAATTGATACTCAACCGGAATGGGATTACAGATCATGGATAGGCGGACTCTCTGATATTGACAGGACAAACCTGATATTCAGGATCGGAAGCTTCAGGGATCTGCTTGCCATGAATCCGGGGATTGATACTGTCAGGCTCATAGTGACACTTAAAGGAGATTATATTTTCAATATTCTGAGATCAAAAGCCGGTATCCAGGAGTTCAATGATTTTTTCCGCAATTATGTTGAGGATCATAAATTCATAAGGATAGATATAAAGAGATTCAATGATGATATAAAAGCAAAATTCGGATTTGAGTTTTATCCTTATCTGTATGACTGGTTCAATACAAAAGAGCAGCCGGGATTTCTTTTTACCGATATGCAGGTAAATGAAATTGTTGTGGACAACAGGATCAGGTATCGGGTCACTTTTACCGCATCAAATCCTGAACCCGTTGCCGGAATATTCAATGTAGCATTCAGGACAGCAGGGGCAGGAGGCAGTGCACGTCAGACATCGTTAACATCCCAGCAGGGCATGGCAGGAGCATATGATTTTCAGAGTCAGGGAAGAGGAATGGATGTCACAGATATTTCAAAAATTGTAATGCTGGGGCCGGGTGAAGCAAAGAAGATCAGCATAATTCTTGATACAGAACCAAGAGAAATGCTTATCAACTCTCTTGGTGCAAAGAACATTCCGGGAGAAATTAATATGCCTGTTGATGAAATAAAAAAATCGAAAAACAAAAACGGAGATTCAGACAGTGAAGAACTGTTGGAGTCAATGCCGCGGTATTCATATCCCGGCGAAACCATTGTTGACAATGAAGATCCCGGATTCAATCCTGGAATAAGGCAGAGCCCGAGCCTTCTAAAAAAGATACTAAGAATAAAAAACACCAGGGGAGATATCTATCAGCAGGTACGAAGATATGATCGCCCGAATTACTGGCAACCGGTAGTAAATTCGTATTACTATGGCAAGTACATTCTCTCTTCGGTCTATACAGCAGGCGGAACAGACGACAGACCTGTATCATGGATAACACCTGTTGATAAGGCTGGTTATTATGATATTTATTGTTACGTCGGAAAAATGACTGAACGTGTAACTGTCACCAGCGGAGGAAATGCACCTCCTCCTCCGGGCGATGAATCAAGACAGGAGAGTCTTTATAAGGATATGCATTATAAAATATATCATGATGAAGGTGTTGAGGAGATAACCGTGGATTTTGAGAATGCAGAAGCAGGATGGAATAACATGGGTCGCTATTATATATCATCCGACAGCGCAAAGGTTGAACTGACAAATCAGTCGGCAGGAAGGGTCGTACTGGGGGATGCGATAAAGTGGGTCAGAGTGGAATGAACCCCTCTGTCACTCGCAAGCTCGTGACGTCTCCCCTTAAGAATAAGGGGAGAAAAAACAGTGTAACTCCTTGGTTAAGAAAATGGTTAAAAGAATTCAAATAGATAAAATGAAAATTCTAATTAAAACAAGAAGCAGGTATATATTTTCAGGATTCTTGCTGATAATAAGTACGTTATGTGTTTTTCCGCAGAAGGGGCTGACTCTTGAGGAGGCGCTGAAGGTTGCCGAGACAAACAGTCCGACGATGAAAAAGACAAGGCTCAGCCTGGTAAGAAGCCAGGAGAATCTGAATGCACAGAAGGCTGCATTGAAATCGAGCTTCTCCCTGTCAGTAAACCCGATTGGCTATAGCCAGAACAGGACATTCAATGAGCTTATATCTAAATGGAACTCAACCCAAACTACTGAAAGCTATAGCCTTTTCACAATATCACAGCCGATAGTTCTTACCGACGCAAGAGTCTCATTAACAAATAAGTTCGGGTATACCGATTCTTACAGCGAATACACCGATCAGACGACAAAAGGATTCAGCAATAATCTATCCCTGAGCCTCGATCAGCCTTTGTTCACATATAACAGGACAAAGCTCCAGCTGAGGGAACTCGAGCTCGCCCTTGAAAATTCACAGCTCAACTATGCCATACAGCTGTTATCGCTTGAGAATATGGTAACCCAGGCTTTTTACTATGTATACCAGCAGCAGCAGAGTCTTGATATAGCCAGCCAGGCATATGAGAATATGAAGAAAAGCTACGAGGTATCAAGGAATAAGGTTGATGCCGGCATCTCCCCCCGTGAAGAAATGTTCCAGGCAGAACTTAACCTTGCCACAGCAAGATCGGATTATGAAAACAAGCAGGTCGATCTTGAAAATGCCAAGGATGATTTTAAAGTTCTGATCGGAATGAGTCTTTATGATGACCTCATCGTACTGCCTAACATTGCAGTGGATACTGTTCAGATAGATATTTCATTTGCAATCGATCAGGGACTGGCAAACAGGATGGAGCTGAGGCAAAGGAAAATAAGCATTGAGGAATCTGAATTCGAATTAATGCAGACCAAATCACTCAATGAATTTAAAGGAAGTCTTGGCCTTTCGGTCGGCCTCTTCGGGGATAATGAAAAATTCGGAGGTGTGTATGATAATCCTACAGATAATGAAAGTGTGTCTCTTTCGCTTATCATACCATTATGGGATTGGGGAGAAAGAAAATCACGTATCAAAGCATCAGAGGCGTCAATAGAGACTGCAAACATATCGCTGGAAGAGGAGCAGAATGATATAATTCTCAGTATAAGAAAGGTTTACAGGAACCTGCTTAATCTTCAGAATCAGATCGAAATAGCACGTCAGAATGTAATAAATGCTCAGCTTACTTATGATCTTAATCTTGAAAAATACAAGAATGGCGATCTTACAGGTATGGACCTGAATATATTTCAGAACCAGCTTTCAGAGAAACAGCTTTCATATACCAATTCGCTTATATCCTATAAGTTTGAGTTGCTGAATCTTAAAATACAGACTCTCTATGACTTTGAAAAGAAGGAGGCTGTATCACCGGTAATGTCAATAGAAGAATAAAAAATAAATTCATAATAAAATGAAGAAAAATCTAATCCTAGCCGCAGCCTTGCTTTTTGCACTTGCCTCATGCCGTAACCAGGACCAGAACCTGACAGCAGATGTCGAGATCCCTGTTTCAGTCGAGGAGCTTAAGCTCAGGCCAATTGAGGAATTCATCAATACTACCGGCACTGCATTCCCAAAAGGAGAGATAGAGCTTAAATCAAAAATTGGCGCAACATATTTTCTTGAAAGAAATCCACAGACCGGGAAAATGTGGCAGATGGGCGACAAGGTCAAAACCGGCGATCTGATTGCCAGGCTCGAGGACGAGGAGTATATAAATTCCGTTAAGATGGAGACAAACAAGCTTAACCTTGAGCTCATGGAAACAGAGCTGAGAAAGCAGGAATCACTGTACGAAAAAGGAGGAGTCACTCTCAAGGAGCTTAAGACCGCGGGCATCAACTATGAAAATGCAAAGACGACTGTTGTCAATTCAAAGCTGCAGCTGGCAAAGACAAAAATAGTTGCTCCGATCGATGGTGTTATTGTAGATCTGCCATATCATACACAGGGCACACAGATTGAAACCGGATTGACAATCGTTAAGATAATGGACTACAGGACAATGTACATGGATGTCCAGATGCCTGAAAAATATATCTCTGTCATTAAAGCCGGGCAGGTTGTCAAGCTTACAAATTATACGATTCCCGAAGATACCATAATAGGCCATGTGACACAATTGTCACCGGCAATAAATGCCGATACAAGGACCTTCAAGGGAACTGTATCCATTGATAACCAGGATTACCTTTTGCGGCCGGGAATGTTCGTGAAAGCAGATATAGTGACTGACCTCAGGGATTCCGTAATTGTAATTCCGAAGAGCATCATACTATCCCGTCAGAGAGGTAAGACAGTATTCATAGTTGACCGTGGCGTTGCAGCGGAACGTATAATTGAAACAGGACTTGAGAATATCACTGATGTTGAGGTTACCAGGGGGCTTGCTAAAAATGAACGCGTGGTTACAGGCGGCTTTGAGACCCTCAGCAACAGGTCGAAAGTGAAAATAATCAAATAACAGACATGAACGCTATTGCCCGATTTGCTGTCAAATACCCGGTCACGGTTCTTATGCTGATGCTGGGCATCGTCCTGCTGGGATTTATCTCGTTCGGTAAGCTCGGCACTGACCTGTTTCCTGATCTCAACACTCCAAAGATCTATATTGAGCTGAAAGCAGGTGAAAAGCCTCCCGAAGAGATAGAAAAGAATTATGTTGATCAGATTGAATCACTGGCTATGAGGCAGAGTAATGTGACACAGGTGTCGTCTGTATCACATGCCGGTTCAGCCAATATAACAGTGGAATACAACTGGAACAAGGATATGGATGAGGCATTCCTTGATCTTCAGAAAGAGCTGAATTCATTCAGTCAGAACTCTGATCTTGAGGATTTTACAATTTCACAGTACGATCCCAATGCATCTCCTGTAATGATCGTTGGACTTAAGAATGACCGCATAACCAATATGGATGAGCTAAGGAAAGTTGCTGAAAATTATATCCGCAATGAGCTCGTAAGGATTGAAGGTGTGGCCGACGTGAAACTGACCGGTGTGGAAGAGAGTGAAGTGGTAATTAAGACAAACAAATATCTGCTTGAGTCATTCGGGCTTACATCTGACGGGATAGCAGCACAGATTAGTAATTACAACAGGAATGTTTCGGGAGGCTCGATAGTCGACATGGGAACAAAATATGTCGTTAAAGGTGTTAGTGTTCTTGAAGATCTTCAGGATCTTGAGAATATTATTGTCGGCTTCAAACAGGCATCATCTTCAGGAAGTTCATCAGCTGCAAATGTTTCAGCCGTTTCGGCTGCTGGTGGTTCCACTGCTTCATCTTCAGCAAGGGTGCCTGTATACCTGAGGGATGTTGCAAAAATCGGTTTTGCAAATAAAGATCCTCAGAACATTGTTACAATCAATGGGGAGAGGTGTATCGGGCTTTCAATATATAAAGAACCTAAATTCAATACTGTTGATGCAGTAAAAAGCCTTGATAAGGCTATTATTGACCTGGGGAAAGCATTGCCAGGATATGAATTCATCAAGGTGCTGGACCAGGGAACCTATATTAAGAATGCAATAGGTGAAGTAAAGAATACATTATTAATAGGTATCCTTCTTGCGGTTTTCGTCCTGTATATTTTTCTCAGGAGAATAGGGACAACCCTGGTAATAAGTGTGGCAATTCCAATATCTATAATTGCCACATTCAACCTGATGTACTTCAATCACCTCACTCTCAATATAATGACTTTGGGCGGACTTGCCCTGGGAGCTGGAATGCTTGTGGATAATTCAATCGTCGTACTCGAGAATATTACCCGTCTGACTGAGGAAGGAATGCCGCTGAAAGATGCGGTAATAAATGGCGCCGGCCAGGTGGGGGCAGCAATCACATCATCCACCGTTACAACAATTGTGGTTTTTCTTCCTATCGTTTACCTTCATGGCGCATCAAGTGAAATGTTCAGGGACCAGGCATGGACGGTGGCTTTTTCCCTTCTTTCATCACTTCTCGTAGCAATGCTTGTAATACCAATGCTGGTTTCAACATTGTTCAGAGATACTAAGAAAAAAGACCGTTTAAGCGCACCGGTCAAATTTACCTGGTATACCAGGTTCCTGGAGAAAATCGTGGAAAAGAGAAATCTTGTCATTCTCCTGGCTGTCATTCTGATGGGTGCCTGTGCCCTGCTTATACCTCAGCTGGGAAGTGAATTTATGCCAAAATCCGAATCAGCCGAATTTACAATCGAATTGAAGCTGCCTGAAGGCACCAGCCTGGAAAGGACTTTCAGCACCGCCTCCAATACTGAAGGTATCATCAGGGAACTTCTCGGTGAAAAGATAAAAATGATATACAGCCAGTCGGGGGAAGACAATACTTCAACAATAAGCCAGACATCGACTGTACAAGGTGAAAACACAGCTTCCCTCAAAGTGATCCTTACCGATAAATATGCATCAGAGACTGAAAGTTCAATAACCCTGATTGAGAACTACCTTGAATCTGTCCCTGACCTGGAAGTGAACTTTACCAGGGAAGAGACTGCACTTCAGACATCGCTCGGAACAACTGAATCTCCCTTTGCACTTGAGATCTCAGGTGAGGATTATATTGAGCTTGAAAAGATCCTTAAGGAATCCAGGGCAATCCTTGAACAAAATCCCGGGCTCAGTAATCTTACAACCTCAATGGATGAAGGAACTCCTGAGGTAGAGGTGGCCATTGACCGTTTTAAGACGAGCTATTACAATGTTACCGTCGAGAATGTGATCAACCAGCTAAAGAGCTATCTTGAGGGAGCTGCAGCCGGCAGCTTTGAACAGGAGGGAGAGCTGAAAGATATTACAATCAGGCTTGGAGAGATATCACTGCATCAGCTTCAGGATCTCATGATAACTGCCGGCAATGTGAGGGTTCCGTTAAGCGAACTGGCTGATATAAGGACAATTGTGAGTCCAAGGGAAATTACGAGGCGTAACCAGTCGAGAACGTGCTACATATATGCAATGGTAAAACCGGGTATGGCATTTGACCAGGTCATCAGAGACGCTGAATCAGCTTTGAAAGGCATTGTTATGCCGGTTGATTACAAGATGGAGTTCACCGGAGAGGAGATGAAAAGAGAAGAATCCAATACAAATCTGACGTTTGCATTGATCCTTTCACTGGTCCTTGTATTCATGGTGCTGGCAGCACAGTTTGAATCAATAATACAGCCTTTTGTCATTATGCTTACCATCCCTCTTGCCGGAGTCGGAACTGTACTGATATTCTTTCTGCTTGGCAAATCGCTGAACATGATGGCTTATATCGGTATCATAATGCTGGCGGGGATTGCTGTCAACAACGCGATAATACTCATAGACAGGATAAATCAGCTGAGGGAAGGGGGAATGGAGAAGAAAGATGCCATTGTACTTGCCGGATCACAGCGTATCAGGCCGATCCTTATGACAAGTCTGACAACAATACTGGCTCTGCTGCCGCTGACAATCGGTATCGGGGAAAGTGCATCACTAAGGTCTCCGATGGCCCTGGCGGTGATCGGAGGACTGGTATCCTCAACGCTTCTGACACTTGTTGTCATTCCATGTGTCTACTGGGTTTTTGATTCATTCAGCGTTTTTGTAAGAGGTAAAAGAAGAACTGCAGCAGATCCTGTTCAATCTTAAGAGAAAAATGGACTTTATTTTAAAAAGAAGGATCCTTATCATAATGTTATTTACCGGGCTGTCAATGCTCGGCTACATCTCTTATAAGAAATTATCACTTGAGCTCATCCCGAATGCGCAGCTTCCGGCATTGTTAGTCCAGGTTGGCACTCCCCTGGAAATGGACCCTTCATATATAGAAACACAAGCTATCATTCCTATTGAAGGAACGATAGGTACACTTGAGGGAGTTGAAAAGATAGAAACAAACATCAGCTCCCGTTTCGGTACAATCGTGATCTATTACAATCAGAATGCCGATCTTAAATATGCTAACCTCAAGCTGCAGGAAAAAATAGATCTGGTAAAGAGTTCAATTCCCCAGGAGTTTATTATTAATGTAATAAAGATTGACCTTGAGGAGCTGACAAACCAGTTCATGGCGCTCCAGGTATTGGGAGAGGGAGGCGTTGACAGGATCAGAAACATCACAGACAGGGATATCAAGCCCAAATTTGAGAACATTGATGGCATTGCCGGAGTGCAGGTTTACGGAGGTCAGGAGAATTCAATTGAGATCCGTCTCAACGAGAAAGCATGTAAATCCCTGGGAATAACTATGGGACAGATCAGGACTCTGCTTAACAATAACGGAAGGGAAAAGACTTTCGCTGGCAAGGTAGTTGACGGCAATAACGAGCTGTTCGTAAACATTACCTCGGAATATACTGATGTAAATGAAATTGGCAGTATCATCGTCAAGCAGGAAGGGCCTGTATTGCTGCGCGATATTGCCGAGATCTTTTATGGTGTTAAGGAGCAGACGTCATACAGCAGGGTCAACGGGATGGATGCTGTTACAGTGAACCTTGTTAATGATAACCAGGCTAATCTTATCAAGCTGTCACATGATGCCATAGACCAGGTAAACAAGCTTAACAGGGATCTTGCTCCTGCCGGAGTCGAAGTTGTCGTTCAGTATAACAGCGCCGAGACGATGGAGGAGAATATCAACCAGATCATTAACCTGGCAATAACAGGAGCTATCCTGGCTATAATTATTCTCTGGTTCTTTCTAAGGAATGTTCGTCTCGTGACAGTTATTGCAGTCTCAATGCCTATTTCAGTTTACGCTGCATTCAATTTCTTTTATGCCTATGATATAACCATCAACAGCCTTACTCTGGTCGGCATTGCACTTGCTATTGGAATGCTGGTCGATAACTCCGTGGTGGTGCTCGAGAATATCTATCGACTTGCGGGCTTGGGCAAGGATCCTGAGACAGCCGTAAAGCAAGGTACCAGAGAAGTCTGGAGGGCTATATTTGCCTCCACCCTGACAACCATCGTGGTCTTCTTCCCCTTTATATTTTCGACAAACTTCCTGATCAAAATAATCGGAAAGAACATTGGAGTTTCAATAGTCTCAACCCTCCTTGTATCTCTTGCAGTTGCGGTGCTGTTCATCCCGATGGCAACAAACTTCCTTCTGTCAGGAAAATCAACAGGCAATTCAGAAGTATTCAAGAAACTATCCCTGCATGACAGGCTGATCCAGGCATACCATCTTGTGCTTAAAGCAAGTATGAGAAAGCCCGCATCAACAATTATCGGGACG
Source organism: Bacteroidia bacterium (assembly GCA_026391215.1). GTDB lineage: Bacteria > Bacteroidota > Bacteroidia > Bacteroidales > VadinHA17 > LD21. The sequence continues at coordinate 2,559 of JAPLDX010000039.1, read as the reverse complement.
CTGGCTCTCTTTTTTGCTGCGCTTCTCATAAGCCTGACATTAAGTCTGAACAATCCCCAGGAAATAAATACGCCTGATTTCAGGCTGAGCGTGACAATGCCGGCCGGATCAACGCTTAAAAAAACCGATGCAGTCGTTTCGGAAATTGAATCAAGGCTGGCATCACTGCCGGAGAAGCAGGATATTGTCAGCCGTATCGAGGAAGACCAGGCTACCGTAACCATCAGTCTTCCGGAAGACTGGGACAAAAAAAGCAAAAGGAGCCTTCCTGAAATAAAAAATGACATCTCGGAAAAAACAAAGAATATCTCTTCTGCTGAAATAAGCATGGATGATATTTCGACAGGCGGCGGATTTGAAGGAGGAGGTGGAGGTGGTGGTGAAACCATTAATCCGGGAGAAGGATTTATGAACATGCTTGGCATCGGTTCTCAATCGGAAAGCGTTATCATCAAGGGACAGGATTTTGAACAAATGAAAGACCTTGCCAATGATATAAGAACCTATGTTGATGCACTTACCACTATCGATAGGGTAAATCTGAATGTCCAGGACAATAAACCTGAAGTTCAGCTTCATTTTGACATGGACTATATCGGCAGGAACAATATTAATCTAATGAATCTTTCGGCAGCGCTGATGACTTTCGGAAGGGAATATTCCTCGGAGGCAACATTCAAGCAGGGGACCGACAGCTATGATATTATTATTAAATATGCTGAAGAAGACACACTGGCAAACCGAAATGAAGATAAAACAATTGATGACCTGAGGCGTCTTGAAGTAAGCACTGCTTCAGGAGGGGTGATGGAAATGGAAGAGCTTGCAAATATTATTTTCGCATACGGGACAGGTAATATCCACAGGGAGAACCAGGAAAAGAGGGTGACTGTAACCTATAATTTCACAAGCGAGATTGAATCCTCTAAGGATCTCCTTGAGGGAGCAAGGATTGAAATTGAATCAATTGTCGCCGGGCTGAATATCCCTGCAGGAATTGCGGTAGAGGTAGTGCATGAAGAGGACCAGTTCAAAGATTTTTACAAGCTGATAGGAATTGCCTTCCTTCTTATTTTCATGATCCTCGCCGCTGTTTTTGAGTCTCTTGCAATACCGTTTGTGCTTCTGTTCAGCATTCCACTCGCTGCCCTTGGATCACTGATAGCGCTTATCCTTACAGGCAACACACTTATAAATGCGAACACCCTTCTGGGTCTCCTGATACTCCTCGGGGTTGTGGTCAACAACGGGATCATACTTATCGATTATACAAATATCCTGAGAAAACGGGGATATCGCCGCTCGCGGGCATTGATGTCGGCGGGCATGGCAAGGATAAGGCCAATACTCATTACTGCTTCGACAACAGTTATAGCCATGGTTCCCCTGGCAATGGGCAAAGCTGAATTTGTTTCAGTAATCGGGGCCTCTTTTGCCATTACTGTCATTGGAGGACTCACTCTCAGCACCCTTCTTACACTTATATTTATTCCTACATTTTATTCAGGACTTGAGAATGCACTTGATTGGTTCAAATCGCTGGGATGGAAGAACCAAATAATCCAGCTTCTTGTGTTTAGCTTATTGATCTTTCTGATTTACACTAATATAGATAAATTCCTCTGGAAGCTTATCACCACAATTCTCAGCGTAATCTTAGTTCCTGCAGCAACATGGTTTATAATGAACAGCCTTAGAAAGGCAAGGGAGACAGTCATTCCTCCCGAAGAAAACATCAACATCCGTGTACAAAGTCTTGTAAAGATCTACGACAGGGAAAACCGCTGGGCCCGTGAATGGAGGGCAGGTGACAGGATAAGGACCAGGCTCGGCCTAAAACGGCATTTCAGGAAATGGAAGGACATGACACAGGTAGCATGGCAGCTTCCGTTATTTGCATTCATGGTCTATTTCACATATTTCTACCTTAAGAAGGGATTCTGGATCTTCATTTTCAGCATTGCGACATGGTTTTTCCTCTCTGCCATCTGGAACCAGTTCAAGGAACTGTTCACCAATATGACATCAGGCGGTAAGAAAAGATTCCTGAAAAAAATGATCCCAGTCATCGATTTCGTGATTTTCTGGATCGTCCCTCTTTTAAACCTTGTCCTTTTCCAGCTTAAATGGGATAATATTGCTGTTGTGCTCATACTTGGATTTGTATGGTTCGTAGCATTATTCATCTATAAGACAGGACAAAAATTAAGCACGGAAAATATTGATATCTACAGGCTTGAAGGCCGGTTTAAAGGCTTAAGAAAAACAATCTATAAAATTGTGGCAGCGGTACCTCTGATCGGGAAAAAGAAAAAGCCATTCAAAGCATTAAGCTGTGTTTCGATGGACATTGGCAACGGGATGTTCGGATTGCTTGGACCAAATGGCGCAGGGAAGACAACACTTATGAGGATCATCTGCGGGATCCTGGAGCAGAGCTATGGCAAGGTATGGATAAACGGGCTTGACACCCAGAAAAAACGTGAGGAGCTCCAGGGGCTTATCGGGTACCTGCCTCAGGAATTCGGCAGCTATGAGAATATGACTGCTCATGAATAT
>JAPLDX010000040.1 GCA_026391215.1 Bacteroidia bacterium | reverse complement strand
AAATGATTTATTATTTCGTTTGTCAGAGCATCGCTTCTGACTTCCTGATTCAGATCTTCACTGAAATTACGGAATGGTAAAACTGCTATTGTTTTTTCTTTTTTATCTATACTTCCGGTTTTCTTTAATACAAACTGGAATACAAGTAGTGAGCCGACAAAAAGAATAAGAATCACAATTAATGTAATTCCTATTTTTCTTTTTTTCTGCTGGATTATTCTTTCCTCATCCTGTAATTCCTGTTGTTCCGTCTCTTCTTCCGGCCGGTTGAGATCTTCACTTTTGTCAGAATTCTTCAATCCGGTAATTATTTCCCTGACAGCATTTGCTACCTTATTTATCTGGTCGCGATAGATTGTGTGATTGAGATTTTCCTGCGGATTTTCTTCTTTCAGTCTTAATGGTCTGTTTACACCGGCGGATTTGTATATGAATTCCACCCCGCGTATTACTCCACCCAAAACGGATTCACACAACTTAATGTCTGCATTATCTAATTCATGGATACGAACAGGCAGTACACGGTTGGCAATATTACCTCCAAGAAGCTTTACCTTCAGTCCAAACTGGTCATTTGAAGCAGATTCCACAAATGCTTTAAACTCATTCTCCCAGGCAAATGATTTTGGATCACAATAGGTTCTTGAAATTATCGGGATAAAAACAGCGCATTTTAGCTTCTCTTTGAGTGAGTCGCCCACATCATGTGTTTCAAGAAGACCGTCATGAGGATTTATGTCAAAATAAACACTTATGTCTTCCTTGAAAGTAGCTTCGAGTTCCTTTTTCAGGTTGTCAACAAATTCAGTTACCCAGCCGTCGTATTTATTGTCTTTCTGGCGATAGCTGATGAAAATGTCGTATTCAAATCCGGGGATGAGGCTGGGCATAATAATGGTTCATTGTGATAAAGTTAGGAAAGTTTGGGATATGAGTCAAATAAAATAATTGGGCTAAAGCCCTATATGCAGGGTGTGTCCTTTATCCGTTGGCTGAAGCCAACGGCAAGAGAAATTCTTCAATCGAAATTAGATCTAGTGCAAAGTTGCTCAATTGCCGTCAGCTTGAGCTGACGGACAAGAGGCAAATTCATTTTTTTAAGGACTTTAGTCCAATGCTTCAGTAAATAAAAGCCGGTTCGCAAAATGTACAAATCAACTTTATAAATCTTATTGTAAAACGAATTTCACATTATCTTTGTCAGATTCAAAATGATAAGAAATGCTGAAAGTACTTGAGCATCCGCTGATAACTCATAAGCTTACACAATTACGCCGAAAGGAGACTGAAACAAAGGATTTCCGGTATAATCTTAGCGAGATTGCCGCCCTGATGGCTTATGAAATTACTCGTGATCTTCCGATGAAAGAGACAGATGTTGTGACTCCTATGGGTAAATGCAGAACCAGGGAGCTTACCGGAACTGTCGTGCTTATTCCTGTCCTGAGAGCCGGACTCGGAATGGTGGAGGGAATAACAAACCTGATACCTGATGCAAAAGTAGGTCATATTGGCATGTACAGGGATCATGAAACACTGAAACCGATAACCTATTATTCAAAATTACCTGATAATCTTGCAGATTCGGTCGTTATGGTGCTTGATCCAATGCTCGCAACAGGAGGAAGCGCGACGGCAGCAATACAGGCATTAAAGGATAGTGGCGCCAAAAAAATAAAGCTTGTCTGCATTATCGGAGCTCCGGAAGGCGTCAGAAGAATTGAAGAAGATCATCCTGATGTTCAGATCTATCTTGCCGGCCTCGACGAAAGGCTTAATGAAATAGGATATATTGTTCCCGGCCTCGGTGATGCAGGAGACAGGTTGTTTGGAACAAAATAAACAATTTGGTTGTTTTAGTGAATTATGTCTGTCCAAAACGTCATAGAAGTAAAAGATGTCTGGAAATCATTCAAGACTGTCCAGGCAGTTAAGGGTATCAGCCTTAATATCCCAAAAGGACAATTCGTTGCCCTGCTTGGACCAAACGGAGCAGGTAAAACCACGCTTGTGGAGATGATCGAAGGGATTCAGAAACCCGACAGGGGCGACATTACCATAATGGGCAAACACTGGAAAGGAAATGAGGATGAGCTTCATCGTATAATAGGACTTTCCCTGCAGGAAACCAGGTTCATCGATAAGCTCAGGGTTACAGAAACCCTACAGCTTTTTGCCAGCTTCTTTAATCTGGGGAAAAAGAGAGTTGACGAAATAATTGATCTTATAGGACTTGAAGATAAAAGTAGATCTTATGTTGTCAACCTTTCCGGGGGACAAAGACAAAGACTGGCAATTGGAATATCACTTATTAACTCCCCTGCAATTCTTCTTCTCGATGAACCGACTACCGGCCTCGATCCCAACGCCCGGAGGGAGATCTGGGATATCCTGATGAATCTTAAAAAGATGTCGGAGACTTCCATGATCCTGACAACTCATTATATGGATGAAGCTGAAAAACTCTGTGATCACATCATTATTCTTGATAACGGAGTGATCCTCAGGGAAGGCACTTTGGATCAGCTGCTTGTTAAAAGCAGAACACTTGATGACCTGTTTGTCTCTTTGACAGGAAGGAGGATTTATGAATAAGATCCTGAGGTTAAACCAGCTATGGTATCTCACGCTGGCTCATTTCCGTGAACTGATCAGGGAGCCGGGAGTCATTTTCTGGGGAATAGTTTTCCCGATACTTATATCGCTTGGCCTTGGACTGGCCTTTACAAAAAAAGCTGATGTACAGCGAAAGGTAGCTGTAATCAAATCTGCTGAAGTCCCACTGGCTGAGAGTTCTGCAATATTTAATTTTCTAAATAATAAGTGCGAAAGAAACCTATCTACAGATGAGAGTGATTTCAAGTGGAGGTATGAAATAAAGGATGATAAGCTTGGTAATTCAACATTCCTCTTTTATGAGCTGGAATGGAATGAGGCAATGGTTCTGCTAAAGCGAGGCACCGTCAGCCTGATCCTTTGCAGCAATAACGGCAATACTGAATATCATTTTGACCCGGTGAATTCAGATGCAGAATTGTCGTACATTAATCTCAGCGATATTATAGGTTCCGGAGAGATCCGTGCGGTCAGGAATACTGCTGAGATAAAGCCCCTTACAGTTCCTGGAACAAGGTATATTGATTTTCTTGTACCCGGACTGATAACCATGGGAGTGATGATGAGTACTATGTGGGGAATCAGTTATGGGATAATTGAAAAGCGGTCCAAAAAGCTTCTTCGCCGGCTGGTCGCAACTCCCATGAAGAAGTCCCATTACCTCATTGCCCAGATAACTGTCAGGTTTACAATGAATTTCATAGAGGCTTTAGCTATAGTCATATTTGCTCTTCTTGCTTTTAATATGACGATCCAGGGAAGCATCCCGGCAATGATAATCCTTTTTCTTGCAGGCAATATAGCCTTTGCAGGAATTGCAGTATTTGTCTCCTCGCATACTTCAAACACTGAAGTCGGGAATGGCCTTATAAATGCCATTGTCATGCCGATGATGGTACTATCAGGTATCTTTTTCAGCTATTCTAATTTCCCTGAATGGAGTATTCCTGTTATTCAGAAATTTCCTCTTACGATGCTGACTGACGGAATAAGAAGCATTTTCAATGAAGGCGCTGGCTTTGCCGAAACTGCAATTCCCTCAGTAATACTTACTGTTACAGGTATTATCTTCTTCGCTACAGGATTGAAGATCTTCAAATGGCATTAGTATGTACCCACCCCCTAACTCCCCCTCCCTGCTAAATCAAGGAGGGGGATGAAATGTTTGATAATCAACATGTAACAATAATGTACTACAGTATTTTTTCCCCCTTCTTTGCTTCAGGAGAAGGGGGTCGGGGGGATGAGTGCATGCAGCCACTCAATAAAAATTACAACTTCTGTGCAACAATACTCTTTTCTTTCTGTCTTTAATCCGGAAACATAATTAAGAACAAAAAAAGAAGAAGATGAAAAACCTGAAGTATTTTACAGCTGCAGTTCTCTGTATCTCAATAAGTGTGTGTGCTGACGGACAGTGGCACAAAACGGTTTACGGTGATGGTAATGTCGTCAAAAAAGACAGGACAACAGAATCATTCACCGGAGTAAAGGTCAGCACCGGGATAGATGTTTTTCTTTCACAGGGAGATAAAACAAGCCTTTCTGTTGAAGCTGACGAGAATCTCCATGAATACATAATCACCGAAGTCAAAGATGGGAACCTTCATGTCTATACTGAAGTAAACATCCGTAAAGCTGAGAGGAAAAGGGTGTATGTTACAATGAATAAGATTGATTATCTCAGTACCAGCAGTGCCGGAGATATGATCGGAGAAACGCCTATAAGGACTGATAACCTGAAGCTTAATGCCAGCAGTGCGGGAGACATCAAGCTTGAAGTCTATGTAAAAAATGTAGAAGTTGATATAAGCAGTTCCGGTGATATGACTCTGACCGGTGAAGCCGACATTCTTGAGGGAGACCTTAGCAGTGCCGGAGATCTCAATGCATACGACTTTAAGGTAAGAGAAGCTGATCTCAGCGTTTCAAGCGCAGGGGGTGCCGACATCTATGTTACAGAAAGGCTGAGAGCAAATGCATCAAGTGCAGGCGATATCAACTACAAAGGCAATCCTAAATACCTGGATGCGCATTCATCAAGTGCGGGAGGCGTTCACAGCAGATAATTTCAATATATATATTCTCCAATCTTTATTATGAACCGTCAGGATTTCCCTGACGGTTTTTTGTTATTTTTGTATTATACCTGAGTATATAAAAATCATTACTGATATGAAAGAAAATATAATCATCAATCTGAGAAACATAGAAGGTTTTGTTCAGTACGAAGAGGTGGTTGCTCTTGCCCAACAATCTGTAAGGCATCTTGACTCTCTGAATGCAGGAACGGGAGCTGGAAATGATTTCCTTGGCTGGCTTTCGCTTCCTGATGACATTCTTCCCCAGCTCGACAGAATAGAAAAAACAGCTAAACACCTGAGATCAGTTTCAGACACTACCGTTGTTATAGGCATCGGAGGCTCCTATCTCGGAGCCAGGGCAGTAATTGAGGCTCTGTCTCATTCATTCCCATCACTCCTGAAATCAAAACATCATGAGATAATATATGCCGGACAGAATATATGTGAAGATTATGTGTCGGATCTTCTCGAGATCCTTGATGCCAGAAATTATTCTATAATAGTCATTTCAAAATCCGGAACCACAACGGAACCTGCCCTGGCTTTCAGGATATTTAAGGATCATCTTGAGAATAAAGTTGGGAAAGCATCAGCCGCCGACAGGATAATAGCCATTACTGACAGCAAGAAAGGAGCTCTGAGATCACTGGCTGATTTAAACGGATATGAGACTTTAGTAATTCCCGATAATATCGGAGGACGTTATTCTGTACTGACTCCGGTAGGTTTGCTTCCTATTGCTGTAAGCGGACTGGATATCAGGGCTTTGGTGAAGGGAGCAAAAGCTATTGAAGAACTAACAAGACATAATAAAAATGCTGCTTCAAATCCCGCCCTGATGTATGCTGCAGCTCGTAATCTTATTCTCAGGGGGGGCAGATCTGTTGAGATTCTTGTTGGATTCACTCCACGGCTTCACTTCCTGTCAGAATGGTGGAAACAGCTATTCGGTGAAAGTGAGGGAAAAGAGGGGAAGGGCATCTTCCCGGCATCAGTTGATTTCACAACCGATCTCCATTCCCTGGGACAGTATATACAGGAGGGACAGCGTATCCTGTTTGAGACAATGATCTCTGTAAAAAATCCTAAAAAGAAACTTACCATCCCCTCTGAGAAAGATGATTCTGACCAGCTTAATTACCTGGCAGGGAAAAGACTTTCAGAAGTGAATCACAATGCGGAAATGGGAACGGTGCTTGCTCATAATGATGGAAATGTACCCGTAATTACCCTTAACATCCCTGAACTTGATGAGTATTATACAGGACAACTGATATATTTCTTTGAACTGGCATGTGCAATAAGCGGGTACATACTGGATGTCAATCCGTTTGACCAGCCAGGTGTTGAAGCTTATAAGAAAAATATGTTTGCCCTTCTCAATAAACCAGGATACGAGGAAGCAGGAAAAAAATTAAAAGAAAGATTAAAATAACTATGATAATAGAACTTAAGAAAGAATTCACCTGGTCGCTGGTTGTACCCACCAGCATGGGAGTTCGCATTACTCCTTTGAACGGACAACCAGTTCATTGCAGCGATACATTCCATATGCATGTTACAAGCGCTGAAACAAACGTGGCCAGCATATCATCATTTCTCGGACAGCCGGTAAAGGTTCTGACAACTTTTGTCAAAGACAGCCCGATAGCAAGGCTTATAAAGGATAATCTTGCCTGCAGGCACATGGCATATGAGGGAGTTGAGGTTGAGCAGGGTGGTCCATGGGGCTACAGGCATCAGTTCAATATTGCTGACAGTGGTTATGGGTCACGTGGTCCACGGGTTCAGAATGACCGGGCCGGAGAAGTCGGTAGAACATTGAATGTCAAGGATTTTGACCTGAACCGCATATTCGGTATAGAGGGTGTTCAGATACTTCACCTGTCAGGATTAATATGTGCCCTGTCGCCTGAAACCAGTAATTTCTGTCTGGAACTGGCACGTGCAGCAAAGAAAAATGGGACACGAATCTCCTTTGATCTTAACTACCGTGCAACTTTCTGGAAAAGCCGGGAGAAAGAGCTGGCTGCTATTTTCAAAGAAATAGCAGGTATCGCAGATATTCTTGTCGGCAATGAAGAAGATTTTCAGCTTTGCCTTGACATTAAGGGTCCGGAAGAGGGAGGGAAAGATCTCAGTTCAAAAATTGATAGTTTCAAGGAGATGATAAACAGGGTGAAAATAGCATTCCCGAATGCTTCCGTTTTCGCTACCACACTCCGTCAGGTTATAAGCACTAATGAACATCTCTGGGGAGCAATAATGCTTGAAGGTGAGAACTGGCATGTTGTTGAGCCTCGTGAAATACGTGTCCTTGACCGAATCGGAGGCGGTGACGGATTTGTAGGAGGTTTGCTGTATTCCATTCTGAAAGGATGGAGCCCCGATAAGTGGATCCAGTTTGGATGGGCTACAGGCGCGCTGGCGACAACAGTGATGACAGATTATGCGCAGCCTGCTGACGAAGAACAGGTCTGGAGCATCTGGAAAGGGAATGCGCGCGTTCGTCGTTGACATAATTCAAATACCTTAAAACCAAATAAATAAGATTTATATGAAAAAACTTACTTTTTATCTCATGGCAATTGCTGTAATGGTTTGCCTGATCATGACCGGTTGCAAAAAATGGAGCGAAACCGGAACAGGATCCGTCAGAACTGTCATCAACAAGGATGGTCAGACTCTGGGTTATGATACCACATCTGGAGTCAGATTATTAACGGAAAAAGGATTTGCATTCAAGGACCTTAACAAGAATGGAGAACTTGATAAATATGAAGACTGGCAACTGAGTGCAGATGAAAGGGCAAAAGACCTTGCTTCTAAAATGAGTATTGAACAGATTGCAGGACTGATGCTTTACAGCGCCCACCAGGCAATTCCTTCAGGACCAGGACGCGGTCCTTTCGGGGGAGCAACTTATGGAGGGAAATCTTTCAGGGAAAGCGGTGCAAAAGCTTCGGATCTTTCAGATCAACAGATTAAATTTCTTACGGATGATAACCTGCGCCATGTACTTGTAACATCAGTTGAAAGTCCTGAGGTTGCTGCATTGTGGAATAACAATGTTCAGGCTCTGTGTGAAAGCATAGGCTTTGGCATTCCTGCCAACAACAGTACTGATCCAAGACATCAGGCTATGTCAACAGCTGAATATAACGTTGGTTCAGCCGGACAAATTTCAATGTGGCCGGGGTCACTTGGCATGGCTGCAACTTTTGATCCTGCCGTTGTGAAACAATTCGGGGAGATCGCCTCAAAGGAATACCGGGCACTGGGTATCACAACTGCTTTATCGCCTCAGATTGACCTGGCTACGGAGCCCCGCTGGGGCAGGGTTAGCGGTACATTCGGTGAAAGCCCTCAGCTTTCGGCAGATATGGCTCGCGCCTATGTTGACGGTTTCCAGACATCAACCGGTGAAAAGGCAATAGCCGGAGGATGGGGCTATACCAGTGTAAATGCCATGATCAAGCATTGGCCGAGCGGCGGACCCGAGGAAGGCGGACGTGATGCTCATTTTGCTTTTGGCAAGTATGCTGTTTACCCGGGCAATAATCTTGCCGATCAACTTATACCATTCACTGAGGGAGGATTGAAACTGGACGGAGAAACAAAGATGGCTTCTGCTGTAATGCCTTACTATACAATATCTTATGGAATTGATAATGTGAATAATGAAAATGTCGGCAACAGCTATAATAAATATATCATTACCGACATGCTGAGGGGCAAATACAATTTTGACGGTGTTGTCTGCACCGACTGGGGTGTAACAAGGGATGAAACTGCTGTTGATGGATTCGGAACAACATGCTGGGGTGTTGAAAAACTTACGGAGGTTGAAAGACACTATAAGCTTATTATGGCTGGTGTCGATCAGTTTGGTGGCAATAATGCTTCCGGTCCCGTTGTGGAGGCTTATAATATAGGCGTAAAGGAGCATGGTGAGGAATTCATGCGTGCCCGTTTGGAGGAATCAGCAGTCCGCCTGCTGAAGAATATTTTCAGGGTGGGGCTTTTTGAAAATCCTTATCTCAATCCTGATGAAACAAAAGCCATCACAGGCAATTCGGAATTTATGAAAGCAGGTTATGATGCCCAGTTGAAATCAGTTGTCATGCTTAAGAACAAGGATAAGATGCTCCCTGCGGAGAAGAACAAAACTGTTTATATTCCAAAAAGAAAAACGCCGGCAGGAAGGAATTTCTTTGGCATGGAGACACCTGCATCAGAATCTTACCCGGTAAATATTGAACTGGTGAAGAAATACTACAATGTTACAGAAAATCCTGATGAAGCCGACTTTGCGCTTGTTGTCATAAGCAGTCCCAATAGCGGCAGCGGATACGACAGAGCAGATGTAGCTAAAGGAGGTAATGGCTATGTTCCCATCAGTCTGCAGTATGGCAATTACAAAGCTGTGGATGCACGGGACCCGAGCATTGTGGGAGGCGATCCACTGGAAAAATTCACCAACCGTACATACAGGAACAAATCTGTCACTGCTCAAAATGTCAATGATCTTAAAATGGTGCTGAATGCTAAAAAAGCCATGAAGGATAAGCCTGTTATTGTAATAATCAACATGTCAAAACCAATGGTATTCAGTGAATTTGAAAAAGACGTGGATGCCATTATGGTCACTTTTGAAGTTCAGGATCAGGCTATCCTGGATATTTTAAGCGGAGCAGCTGAACCATCAGGGCTATTACCGATGCAGATGCCAGTTGATATGAAGACCGTGGAACTGCAAAAGGAAGATGTGCCTTTTGATATGACATGCCATACCGATTCTGAGGGAAATGTTTATGATTTCGGTTTCGGTATGAACTGGAACGGTGTGATCAAAGATGCTCGCGTTGAAAAATATGTAAAGAATCCGAAGTAAAAAAGATGGCGTAGTTACAAACTACGCCAAGCTTTTATTTCAATGTTATTCAATGATAAGCGTAGTTTAAAACTACGCTTTTTTCTTTCTTGCCAGCTTATGCTTCTTAATAAAATCATCAAGAACCTGTGTCAGGTTTGGATCTCCTATTTCCTGAAGATCATAATAAACCCGGGTATTGGGCTTTTTAATATTGATGATCCTGTTGAGATCAATAGGAGTTGCAATTATTACGCTGTCACATTTTGTCTTATTGATTGTGCTTTCAAGATCCTTTAATTGCTGTTTCCCATAGCCCATTGCGGGAAGAAGGGTTCCGATATTTGGATAGATGCTGAATGTTTCTTTCAGCTTTCCAACTATATATGGTCTCGGATCTACAAGCTCAGCAGCTCCGAATTTACGGGCGGCAATGATGCCGGCTCCAAGTTTCATTTCACCATGAGTCAAAGTGGGTCCGTCCTCAACGACAAGCACCTTTTTCCCTCGAATAACTGAAGGATTATCAACTTTTATCGGGGAGGCGCCATCAATGACAATAGCTTTCGGATTAACTTTTGTGATGCTTTCACGGACTATTTGTATTGCTTCCGGAGAAGCGCTGTCCATTTTGTTGATTATCACCACATCAGCTAAACGTAAAGTCACCTCTCCAGGATAGTATCTTAATTCGTGCCCTGCCCTGTGAGGATCTGTAACTGTTATCATAAGGTCGGGTTTATAAAATGGAAAGTCATTGTTACCTCCATCCCAGACTACTACATCACAGCCGGCAGGATCCTTTTCTGCTTTCCTTAAGATCGCTTCGTAGTCGACACCGGCATAAATGACATTGCCTCTTACTATATGGGGTTCATATTCTTCCATTTCTTCAACAGTACATTTATGTTTTTCGAGATCCCTGATTGTAGCAAACCTCTGTACTTTTTGCTCAGCAAGATTTCCGTATGGCATAGGGTGCCGGACTGCTACTACCTTCAATCCTTTAGCCATAAGAAGCTCAATGACCCTTCTTGAAGTCTGGCTCTTTCCGCAGCCGGTTCTGATCGCTCCTACTGCTATAAGAGGCTTTGTACTTTTGACCATGGTATCATTTGGTCCCAGCAGCACAAAATTTGCGCCTGCAGAGTTAACAATGGCGCTGACCGACATAACTCTCTGGTAAGTTACATCACTGTATGAAAAGACACAATCATCAACTTTATATTTCCGTATCAGTTCAGGAAGATTTCCTTCAGCAAATATCGGGATGCCCTTGGGATACAGCTTGCCGGCTAGCTCAAAAGGATATTTTCTGCCATCTATATCAGGTATCTGGGCTGCTGTAAATGCAACTACATTATAACTTTCATTATCCCTGAAGTAAGTGTTGAAATTGTGGAAATCCCTTCCTGCTGCACCAATTATAATAACATTCTTCCTATTCATAAAGCCTCCATAATTTTTTAGAAAAATTAATTTATATGAAATACGTTTAGTTTATATTATAATGAATAACAAATGTATAATTTGTATATCGAAAATCCGAGCTATAAAGAAAATGTTTTTTTTACATATCTGAAATGATAAATTCTTTGTACTATTATATCATCATATGAACGTACTCGCTCACATATACTTATCAGGTGATTCCGATAAAATAATCATCGGAAATTACATTGGCGATTATGTGAAGGGGCGTGATTATTTAAATTATCCTGATATGATCCGAAAAGGGATAATTCTTCATCGTCATATTGACGGATTTACTGATCGTCATCCGGTAGTACATCGCAGTAAGATATTCTTTTCCAGAAAATACCACAGGTATTCAGGTGTTGTCACGGATATAATTTACGATCATTTTCTGACCAAGGAATGGAATTTTTTTTCAAGGAGACCTCTTGAAAGTGTTACCTATAACTTTTACAGGGCACTAGTAAACAATTACGATATCCTGCCGGAAAACGTCCGGGAGATGATGCCATTCTTTATCATCAATAACTGGATAGAAACATATCAGACCACAAGCGGCATCCGCCATGTTCTGAAAACGCTCAGTAACCACACCACCTTGCCTAAAGAAACGCGATTTGCCATTCGCGCACTCAAGAAAAACTATTATTCACTCCAGGATGATTTCATGGAGTTCTTTCCTCAGCTAATTGATTATGTGGAAAAAGATTTCGGGATTGAGATATCGCACAGGATAACAATACCATTCTGATCATACAAGATATTCAGTTCGGCTGGCATCAAGTCTGAGAAAAATAAACAACAGTATTGTAAATCCCCAGAGGGAGCTGCCTCCATAGCTTAAGAAGGGTAATGGTATTCCTATTACAGGTACCAGGCCAATGGCCATACCAATGTTTATAAAAAAATGAGTAAACAGAATTGACACGACACCATAGCCATAAATTCTTGAAAACACTGATCGCTGTCGTTCTGCAAGCATTATAAGCCTTAGCAGAAGAAAAAGATATAAACCGACCACAGTCACTGATCCCAGAAAACCCCATTCTTCCCCGATAGTACAAAAAATAAAATCGGTGCTCTGTGCAGGAACAAATTTGAATTTCGTCTGTGTGCCCTGGAGATATCCTTTTCCTGTCATTCCTCCGGAACCAATAGATATCATTGACTGATTTACATTATACCCTGTGCCATGTGGATCCGATTTGAAGCCAAGCATAATTTCCACCCTTTCTCTTTGATGCGGCTTAAGCAGGTGGCTGTAGCCATAATCCACCGAATCAATATATATTATGCTTCCCAGAAGAAAGAGATAAATAATCAGCACTGATATTGCTTTCTTCTGGTATATATAGTATGCAAATGCTATCCCTGACAGGATAAGCGAAAGCAATATGACAAGCTTATTGCCAAGAGAATTAATTACAAAATGATCGAGTACGTATAAAGCTCCTGAGATGAATAAGAAAATTCCAAGCCCTGTGACAAATACCTTCCATTTTCTTGTTACGAGCCAGGTTAGAAGAAATGCAATGACAATAATGCCAATTTCCAGGTAAATATCATTTATAAGCAAAGTGAAAAAGAAAAGTACCAGCATTAACAATCCTGATACAAAAATGAAAGGGCTCATACCTTCCCTGTACAATACTACAAAGAATGAAAAGAATACGACAGTGGATCCCAGGTCGGGTTGTAATGCTGTAAGAATAGCCGGCAAAAGAATTATAGCTGCGGAAGGGATGATCACTTTTAGCTTTGTGAGCTCATGTCTTCGCTTGTTTAAGAAATCCGCAAGAACCAAGGCTGTTCCAAATTTGGCAAATTCGGAAGGCTGAAAGCTTACCTGCCCGAATTCAAACCATGATCTGGCGCCATTTATATCTTTCCCTAAGATAAGTACAAGCATAAGAAGGAATATGAGTCCTCCATATATCAGCCAGGCAAAAAAGAAATAGAACCTGGTATCAATAATTACAATAAATACAGCCAGTACCAGCGATGCGAGTATCCAGATGAACTGTTTCCCGTAACGCTGGGAAAGATCAAAAATTCCTTTGTGGTCTTCATTATATACAGCAGCATAAATATTGAACCATCCCATGATGACCAGCACCAGGAAAAGAAGAATCGATATTTTATCGATCCCCTGCCAGATATTAATGCTCCGTTTCAATTGCAGGCAATTTGTTTATCAGGTTAAGTTCAAGTATTCGTTGCTCCTGCCACTTATTAGCTTCAGAGATCTCTCCTTTAAGATACTTTTCAATAATCAGGCTTGCAACCGGTGCAGCATATGTAGCCCCGAAACCTGCATTTTCCACATATACAGCTATTGCAATCTTAGGATTATCCCTGGGTGCAAAAGCAATAAAAACTGAATGGTCTTCACCATGAGGATTTTCGGCTGTTCCGGTTTTGCCGCATACAATAATATCCTGAAGTGCAGCTATTCGCGCTGTTGCACCGGCTCCGCCGTTTACTGCAGCCTCCATTCCATTGATGACACTTTCAAAATTTACCGAATCAATGCTTATTTTATGCCTTGTTGTAAATGCAGAATCTATTCTTCCGCCGCTGCCAATTGACTTTACAATATGCGGAGTATAAAAATATCCCCTGTTAGCAATTGCAGCAGTCATATTAGCCATCTGCATCGGAGTCGTACCTATCTCTCCCTGCCCGATAGCCAATGAGATCACATTCAGCGCCTTCCAGGTGTTCTTGCCATAAAACCTTTCGAAATATGAGGGTGGGGGTATTAATCCGGGAAGTTCGTTGACAAATTCGCTGCCAAGTTTCTTGCCAAAGCCGAATTCATCAAGATAACTCTTCCATTTTCCATAAGCTTCGGAGACAGATGCATACCGTGGATTTTCCAGTATTCTTCTATATGTCTGGCAGAAATAGGAATTGCATGAATTCATTATTGCACCTTCAAGATCGAGAGGGGATGAATGTGAATGACATGCAACAAAAAGATAACCATTATCGCATCCGAACCTGGTTGAAGGATAAATAACTTTCTCCTGGAGAGCAATCAGTCCGTTTATAGGTTTAAAAGTTGATCCGGGGGGATATGAAGCCATGAATGCCCTGTTAAATAGTGGCAGCAGGGTATCGGCCTGCAACCCGGTAAAATTTTCCGATCTGATTCTTCCAACCAGCAAACCCGGATCATAATTAGGAGATGAAACGAGTGCAAGAATTTCGCCTGTTCCCGGTTCTATCGCAACAATGCTCCCTGTCTTATTCTGCATAAGCCTCTCACCGTATTCCTGGAGATCGAGGTCAATGGCTGAAATAATATCTCTCCCTTGAACAGCCAGTGTATCCATGTCGCCTTCGGCATATGATCCCTTTATGCGGCTGTATACATCTACCATAAAGATTTTTACACCTCTGGTTCCTCTCAGTTCTTTTTCATAAGCTTCCTCGATACCAAGCTTTCCGATATAGTCTCCCGGTTTATAGTAGGGATCCTGTCTGATCAACGACTCATCCGCCTCACTTACATATCCGAGAAGATGAGCAGCAACAGGCCTGGAATATTTCCTAAGAGTTCGGGGCTGAACATAGAATCCGGGATACATGAACATCTTTTCCTGGAACTTTGCATAGGTCTCAGCTGATATCTGCTTCAGAAATACCGAAGGTGCCCTTCGGGAATATGTAACAGCAGATTTCATTTTTTCCTTCAGAATGGCTTTTGTTATTCCCAGGTCGCTGCAAAAGAGTGAAGTATCCATCTTCCCTGTCTGAGCCGGAATGACCATCAGATCATATGCAGCCTGGTTAAAAACCACAAGCTTACCGTTACGGTCATAGATCAGTCCGCGTGCCGGGTACTGGGTGACATATCTGAGAACATTGTTATCTGCCGACATCCTGTAAGTATCCTCAACAACCTGAATTACGAACATTTTGATTATCAGTATCAGAGATACCACAATGATCAGCCCGATTATGACATATTTCCTGTTAACGTATATATCCTTCATAATCCGTTCATTTATTTTCCTCTCCTTGCATATTCAAGAAGAAGAATGAAGGCTATCGAGAAAAGCGAGCTTAATATCACCCTGAGGAGTGTCAGGAAGAAATCTGTAAAGCGGAATACCTCCAGGTAAAACAATGTGAAATGATGGATAAACACAATGATCAGCGTATAGAACAAGAACCATCTGAAGCCATAGATCATCATTGAGGGATCCGTGCCGGGTTCATAACCGTCTCTTGGTGATATCAGCCTCAAAACATATGGACGAACAAATCCTGCAAGAACAGTTGCGGAAGTATGCATTCCGGGAGAACCACAGAAAATATCAATTACAAGTCCTGTAAAAAATGAAAGGATAAGAAGAAGCCATGACGGGATCTCAACCGGAAGAAGCAGAATGAACATTATGTAGACATAGGGATTAACGTACCCGCTGAACTCAATATTATTAAACAGCAGAATCTGGAGAAGGATCAGCAGGAAAAAGATCAGCCCATATCTAAGGATTGAGTTGATCATTGAAATGAATTTTCAAGTTCAATCTGTTCTGTTTTCTTCATGTTCCCTATCACGTTCACAAAATGGAGTTTTCTGAAATCTGTTTTCAGCGCAACTTTTATCGTGTAAAAATCTCCTCCCGGTTTTTCAAAATCGCTGACTACGCCTATCATTATTCCTTCCGGGAAAATTGCGGAATAGCCCGTTGTTTCAACAGTATCCCCCAGGCTGACAGGCACATGCCGGGGTATTTCGCTGAGAATTACATTTTTATAATCAATCCCGTCCCAGCTTAATGAACCAAAATATCCGTTAGATCTTATCCTTGCACTTAACCTGAAATCCAGGTTAAGGAGTGACATGACAATAGAAAAGTTATCGGAATATCCGACAATCACCCCTGCAACGCTTTCACCCGAAATAACTGCCATATCAGCTGATAAGCCCTGCTTTCTCCCTTTATTGATCGTAAAGAAGTTCTTTTGCCGGTTTACTGAATTATCAATAACCTCAGCTGATGAGTATTTGTATTGCTGGTTAAATATTGTATCGGATACTGAAAAAAAAAGCAGATCTTCTTTCTTCATCAGCCGGCTAATAGTGTTTTTAAGAGAATTATTTTCAGATGCAAGCTCCTGGTTTATATCCCTGAGTCTGAAATATGACCTGGTGTTGCTTATTTTTTGCTCCAGGCCGCGGGTAGTTCCCCTTATTCCTTTAACCACCTTTGTGTTGTGATAATTGTTGCCTGTGCTGAGTAAATAAAATGCTATCCCTTCAAGTACGAGAAAGATGATAAGATTGTTATATTTCGCAAGAAAATTAAGCAGATTTCTCATTCACACAGGCAGGTTATCTCATAAGGAATGGAAATTTATCAACGTTTTTAAGTGCCACACCAGTACCCCTTGCAACTGCATGAAGGGGATCTTCCACTACATTAAACTTAATATTGATCTTATCAGAAAATCTTTTATCGAGGCCTCTCAGAAGAGCGCCGCCGCCAACCATATATATCCCCTTATCCACAACATCAGCATACAGTTCCGGCGGGGTTTGTTCAAGAACATTAAGCAGAGCTGCTTCTACCTTTGACAATGATTTATCGAGACAATATGCAATCTCCTGATAAGATATTGGTATTTCAATTGGCAGGGCTGTCATTATATTTGGACCTCTGACCACATAATCGGCTGGTGGATTTTCGATATCAGGAAGAGCAGCCCCTACTCCAATTTTGATATCTTCTGCAGTCTTTTCACCTATTTTGATATTATGCTGATGCCTCATATAAGCCTGAATATCAGCTGTAAATCCATCACCTGCGATTCTGATCGACTTGTTACAAACGATCCCTCCGAGAGCAATTACAGCTATTTCAGTTGTGCCTCCGCCGATATCTATGACCATGAAACCTTCAGGAGCTTCCACATCCAGACCAATGCCTATTGCTGCAGCCATTGGTTCATATATCATATAGACATCCCTTCCGCCTGCATGCTCTGATGAGTCACGCACCGCACGTATCTCTACTTCAGTACTACCCGATGGGATACATACTACCATTTTCAGGGATGGTGAAAACAGACGCGGGCCCCTGTTTATCATTTTGATCATTCCCCTGATCATCAGCTCGGCTGCATTGAAATCAGCTATAACCCCATCCTTCATCGGTCTGACAGTCTTTATGTTCTCATGCGTCTTCCCGTGCATCTGTCTTGCCGCTTCCCCTATTGCTATCAGTTTTCCTGAATTCTTATCTATTGCTACTATAGAAGGTTCATCAACGACAATTTTGTCATTGTGAATGATTATAGTATTTGCCGTCCCGAGATCAATAGCAATCTCCTGAGTCAAAAATGAAAAAAGTCCCATATATTAATATTAATGTTTAAAGTGTCTTATTCCTGTAAATACCATTGCAATCCCATTGGATGAACAATAATCAATTGAATCCTTGTCGCGCACCGATCCTCCAGGTTGAACAACAGCCGTAATTCCTGCCTTATGTGCTATTTCAACACAATCGTTAAAAGGGAAAAATGCATCTGACGCCATAACTGCTCCCTCCAGGCTGAATCCGAAAGCTTTTGCCTTTTCAATTGCCTGCTTTAAAGCATCCACACGTGATGTCTGTCCGACACCGCTGGCGCAAAGCTGGCTATCTTTTGCCAAAACGATTGTATTTGATTTACTGTGCTTTACAATTATATTTGCAAAGACAAGATCATTGAATTCAGCCTGTCCCGGAATTTTTGGCGTAACAGGTTTCATATCCATTGCCGATTGAGTGCTGTTATCCCTTTCCTGCCACAAAACACCGTTAAGCAACGACCTGAAAACAAAAAGGCTTTTTTCTGATTTTTTCCTTTTAAGGATTATTCTGTTTTTCTTTTGTTTCAAAATTTCGAGTGCGGATCTGGTATATTCGGGAGCAATGATTATTTCAAAAAATATCTTGTCCATTTCTACAGCAGCGGCTTCATCGATGGTAATGTTGGAAGCAATTACCCCACCGAAAGCAGAAACAGGATCACATGCAAGCGCCGCCTTCCATGCCTCTGTGATGTTTTTCCTTGAAGCTGCCCCGCATGCATTGTTGTGCTTGATAATTACACAAGTAGTTTCTGTGAATTCATCAATAAGTCCAAGTGCAGATTCAATATCCAGGAGGTTGTTGTACGAAATCTCCTTCCCATGGAGCTTGTCAAATATCTTGTCCGGATCACCGAAGAATATTCCTTTCTGGTGTGGATTTTCTCCGTACCTGATAGGATATGCCGTATCTATGCTTTCCCTGAAAGCCGGGATCCCGGCCTCTCTGTTGAAATATCTGAAGATTGCAGTATCGTAATTTGATGAGGTTTTAAAAGCTTTTGCAGCATAAAGCTTCCTTTCCTGAAGTGTAGTAACACCTTTCTTTTCTTTAAGCAATGCAAGCACTTCCGGATATTGTTCTCTTCCCGAAACAACCAGCACGTCATTGAAATTCTTTGCTGCTGCCCTTATCAGTGATATTCCGCCGATGTCTATCTTTTCAATTATTTCATCTTCATCAGTGGTATTTGCGACTGTTTGTTCAAACGGATAAAGATCAACAATTACCAGGTCAATCTCAGGGATATTGTACTTCTTTACCTGTTCCATATCTTCAGCATTGCCCCTGCGTGCCAGTATTCCGCCAAAAACTGAAGGATGAAGAGTTTTGACCCGCCCTCCCAAAATAGAAGGATAAGTGGTAAGATCTTCGACTTTGCCGGCAGGAATGCCAAGCTCCTTTATGAAATTAAAAGTGCCGCCCGTTGAACAGATTTTCACATTTAAACTATGAAGTGCTCTTACGATATCTTCCAGTCCTTCTTTATAAAAAACTGAAATTAAGGCGCTCTTGATTATTTTTTCACTCATTATCTGATAATTATGACAGGTTGGACCTCGTTGATTAGGGCGGATAAAAATATATATTTTTTTATTATCCTCAATAAATAACAGTTATGATTATCTTGAATTCTGCATTTGAGAATAATTTCATCACGAACATATCTTTTTTCTTATCTTTGGAACTCAAATAATTTCCGGGAGGAAAAGAATGTTTTTCAGACTATTTAAAGAAAGCTTCCTGTTTGCTGTCAACTCTCTTGGCGTTAATAAGTTAAGGACATTCCTGTCACTTTTCGGAATAACTATCGGGATATTTACGATAATCTCGGTATTTACTGTTCTTGACTGGATGGAAAAAGCGATCCGTGATTCTCTTGCGACACTGGGGGATAATGTGGTCTACGTCCAGAAATTTCCATGGTCATTCGATCCCAACCTTGAATATTGGAAGATCATCAAATGGCCTGTGGTGTCGATGAAGGACTATGAAGCCATAATGAAAAAATCGACAAAAACAGAAGTTGCCAGTTTTTCTATAGTTGAGCCAGAATCAATGCGTTACAGAAAAATCCAGTCAGATAATGCATATATATGGGCAACTACACATGACTTTCAGGATCTCAGATCATTTGAAATAGAGGAAGGAAGATATTTCTCCCCTGAAGAATCAGCGACAGGGAAGAATGTTGCAATAGTAGGTTATGAGGTTGCTGACAGGTTCTTTGAAGGTTCCAGTCCTGTTGGCAAGCAGATCACTATCGCAGGTCATAAAACCAATGTCATTGGAGTTTTCAAGAAAGAAGGCAAAGGAGGAATAAGCGACAGCGGTATGGATGAGATGACACTTGTTCCAATAAATTTTGCCAGGACCTTCATTAATATGCGAAATCCTTTCCTCGGATCCAATTTAATGATCAGGAGCAAAGAAAATGTCTCTATTGAAGAGCTCAGTGAGGAAGTCACAATGATACTGAGAGCCGCCCGGAAGCTTCACCCCGGAGAGGAATCCAATTTTTCAATCAACCGGGCCAGCCTGCTTACACAGGCTTTTGACTCCATCTTTGTTGGGATAAATGTTGGGGGCTGGATCATTGGAGGATTTGCCATACTTGTCGGCGGTTTCGGAATAGCCAACATCATGTTCGTATCAGTAAG
The DNA here is from genome assembly GCA_026391215.1 of Bacteroidia bacterium. Taxonomy (GTDB): domain Bacteria; phylum Bacteroidota; class Bacteroidia; order Bacteroidales; family VadinHA17; genus LD21. The sequence continues at coordinate 42,102 of JAPLDX010000040.1, read as the reverse complement.
GGAAAGGACAAATATAATTGGCATTCAGAAAGCTCTGGGAGCCAAACGATTCTTTATACTTCAACAATTTCTTACAGAGTCTGTCCTGCTTTCTGTTATAGGCGGACTGCTGGGTGTTTTAATGATCTTCATTGCAACAATTGTTGTAAACTACCTGTGGGAATTGAATATGCATCTTACTCTGGCAAACATTCTCCTGGCAGTATTGATATCAGGAATAATAGGGATTATTGCAGGATATGCTCCTGCCTCTTCAGCTGCCAAAATGAATCCTGTCGATGCAATAGGATACTCATTCGGATAGAATCCTGTTTTCATCAATCCAGTTGGTAAGTTCAATAAACTTTTCCACAGATAACTGTTCTGGCCTTAATCCGAAATCTTTATAATCTTCCCTCTTCAGGTTAAAAACTGCTTTTACAGAGTTCCTCAGTGTTTTCCTCCTCTGGTTAAAGCTGGCTTTGACCACCCTGACAAAAAGGGATTCGTCACATCCGAGACTCTTTACCTGGTTTCTTTTCAGCCTGATCACTCCGGATTTTACTTTAGGGGGAGGAGAAAAAACATATTCTGGCACAGTAAACAGGTACTCTGCTGTATAAAAAGCCTGGAGCAGAACACTCAATATCCCGTACGTTTTTGATCCCGGAGAGGAACATATCCTTTCGGCAACTTCCTTCTGGAGCATCCCGCATATCTCAATGACCTTATCCCTGTTATTGAGCACCTTAAAAAGGATCTGGGAAGAAATATTGTAGGGGAAATTACCTATTATGCCCAGCTTATCGGGGAAATATTCATCAATATCCATTACAAGAAAATCTCCCCTGATAATTTGTTTCAGTCCGGGAAAGTTCTTTTTCAGATAATAAACCGATTCATTGTCTATTTCAATAACTCTGAAGTCAGGAAATTGTCTTTCAATAAGGAATCCTGTCAATATCCCCGTTCCCGGGCCTATTTCAAGAACAGAATTATAGCCTGAGCCTGTCAGCGTACCGGCTATTTTCGCGGCAATATCCCTGTCTTTGAGAAAATGCTGTCCAAGATTTTTCTTTGGCCTTACCATTTTTCAGATCTGAAGCAGTTCTCTCCCGAATTTTCTCCAGAGAGGAAATCGCTGGGTTTCAAGGAACAAATTGAAACGCTTAAGGGCATTATAATATAAAGCTATGAAGAGAAAGATGGTCATGATCCAGATTGCAGCGACATTAAAGACCAGGGTTCCAATCTTCAGATTTCCCAACATCTTATATGGGGCAAAAAAGTGCGCACGCCCGTATTTTGAACCTGGCTTCATATAAACCGGATCTGCTTTCTGGATCAGCTTGCTTTCGGTCTCGTATATCTTATTTGTAGTGAGCCTGTTAAGCATAATATCAGCCAGACTTTCATTATAATCCCTCTCCCTTGTCCTGACAAACTCTTCATGTCCCATCTGTTCAGTTTTCACTGAGTATAAAGAATCACGCTGAAGGGATATTCCCTTGTTTTTCAGTCTTAACAAAATTTTCAGACTGTCCAGATAGAGTTTTGCATCATCGCCGATTATCTCATTGAATTTTGAATAATTCATGCTGCTGAACCATTTTCCCGGTTCCAGTCCTGAGATTTCAGCAAGCTCTCTGAAATGGTAATTGATCTTTTTGAAATTGTTTTCTGAATAATCCAGGTAATCAGGATCCTTCCCGGCAACAACACATTCATTGACTTTTACCCTGAGGGTAGGTATCAGAAATGAAGCATACCAGTCGTTCTGGCTGAGTTCCATATCAAATTTAAAGAAAGGCTTCTCAAATTTATTGCTCCTGAACTGCTCCACGCTTATAGCTTCATAAGCCCACCTGGTTGCCATTATATCGCCTATCACGGGAACATATATTTTCCTGCTTAACGATTTGTGAAGATCATCAAATTTAATCATTGCACCTCCAAGCAGCAGTTGGGGTACAAGAATCAGCGGTATCAGGATATAGATACTTACTGCTGTCCTCATCCCGGCAGATATATTAAGCCCGACAAGGTTGGCGAAACAGGCAGTTGAAAAAAGGATCAGCCATTGCTGAAACAACATTCCCCTGACTTCAAGCACTGCATTGGCAACAATTATAAATGACAGGGACTGGATTGCAGACAGAGCAAAGAGAAAACTGATCTTTGACAGAAGATAACTCAGTCTGCTCAAGCTAAGGAATTTCTCTCTTTCAGTTATTTTCCTGTCCCGGAATATTTCCTCTGCGCTGACAGTAAGTCCGAGAAAGAGGGCAACAATGATTGACATGAACAGGAAAACAGGGTAGTTTTTGTTGGTTGAAAACAAGTATGTTCCGCCTTCACTGTATTTTGATATATAAGCCAGTATCAATGCAAGAAGAGGAGCCTCAAGCAGATTTATGATCATATATTGGGTGTCGGCCAGCTTGCGGAGAACATTGCGCTTAATAAAAGTCCTTACCTGGACCGATCTGGACGGAACCCTGAAGCTGCCAGTTGTAACAGGCAATTTTTCAGGTTGGCCGTCGATGGCAGGCATCATCTTTTTCCTGTACTTTTCATTCCATTCGCCGGGACTTACCTGTCTTTCTTTTCCCGGATAACCGGCATTATCAATAACCCTTACTTCAATGATGTCAAGTATATTGTCTGTCTTGATATTTCCACAGGAGGGGCATTCACTTTCAGCGGCATTTGCCTGGGAAGTCTCCGTTTGAAAATAAACCAGGGCTTCTACCGGATCACCATCATAAATCATATATCCGCCCTTATCAAGGATCCAGAGTTTGTCAAACATTTTAAGTATATCCGAAGAAGGCTGGTGTATGATGGCAAATACGAGCTTGCCGCTCAATGACTGGTTTTTTATCAGGTTCATCACCATTTCTGAATCGAACGAAGACAATCCTGATGTAGGTTCATCAATAAACAATACCACTGGCTCGCGCATCAGCTCGAGTCCGATATTAAGCCTTTTTCTCTGGCCTCCGCTTACCTTCTTATTCAGAATATCACCCACCTGCAGATCTTTAATCTCGTAGAGATCAAGGTCCGTGAGGACTTTGTCAACCGTCCGGTAAAGCTGTTCCTCAGTATAATCGCCAAAGCACAACCTGGCATTGAAATAAAGATTCTGATAGACTGTCAGCTCTTCGATCAGCATGTCATCCTGGGGAACATAGCCGATCAATCCTTTAATCTCCCCCGATTCGGAATAAATATCATATCCGTTTATATACAGGTTTCCTGTTGTAGGTTTTATTTTTCCATGAAGCAGTTTCAGCATTGTTGTCTTGCCAACGCCGCTCCCTCCCATTATACCGATCAGATTCCCCGATTCAACCCTGAAATTCATTTTTCTGACCCCATTATCAGAGTTTTTGAACAGGTATTCAATATTATGTCCTTCAAAGACAACCTTCTCAGGGAATTTTAGTGAGACAAACTTCTTGTATATCTTTGAATAGTAAACAGGTTCTATACCCTGACCTTTTATATTCACTCCCCTTTCCAAAAGATATGGCCGGCATGCTATTATATCCCTGCTTTTAATATAGAGGGCCAGCGGACCGTCATAAGTAAGCAGCAGGGTCCCGGTGCTTTCAACATGAAGAATTACCATATGCCCCCTGAAGCCTTTTATCCTTATATGGCGCCATTTGTCATAATTCTTATAGATCCCTGCGTCCGAATATTCCGGATTATCACTTTCAATAAGCAGGACACTATCGGGAGTTATTTCATCGAATGTCCTGCCAATCATGAAAGCAGAAGCGTTATCAAATTCTTTTTTGGGAATATTAAAAGTTCTTGCAACAATTTCAATAATGGTCTGCTCCTGATCGGTCAGCATTCCATCCTCGAAAGCAAACTCGATAAGCTGAAGGAAAACTATCATCCTCTCCTCAAGAAACAATCCTTTCTTTATCTGCCTGCATATGTTGGTAATCTGGAATGATATCAGGGAATCCTCATCGGCCAGTTCAGCTTTGTCGACGCTCTTTAATTCATTCGAATAAAATTCAAGATTGTTTTCAAAAAGGGCATAATATTCTTCTTCAAGCTCTCTGTTCAGATATCTCCTTAGGTAGCTGCGCAGGATCTTTTTGCCTCGCGACGTTATACCAGCCGGATTGACTGTCGAGACAATAGCAAAAATATGTATCAGAGCTAATAATACTGATTCCCTCATAAAGACATTAACTAAAGAAAAGACCGCAAAGGAAGATGCTTTGCGGCCAAAGAATTAACATTCAATTAAATTATCTGGGTTCTAACCTCTTCAATAGCTTTCGTGATATCCTGGATGTTCTTTTCGGTAAGGCTTGTAGTTAAGCCTTCATATACTTTCTTTATAGGATCCAGTATTTTGATAAAATCTCCCACAAGGGGATCATTTTCATATGGCTTCGCTATTTCGAGATAAAGCTCAAATGATTTTTTCTGTTCAATCAGGTTCTTTGAGATACCTGCCACCTGGTATGCTGCTTCAGATACATGGGTTGTTATGTACATTCCTTCCACCCATGCTCCTCCGATTACCAGGAGGGCCAGAGGCTGCTGGTCATTATTCCGTAGATATGAATATGTTTTGTCAAATGCATCTGACAGAATCTCCACAAGCTTATCCCTGTAATCAAAATTCTGTTTGATCTTGTCATAAAGTGTTTCATCATAGATCTGAGACATATTGAGTTCAGCGGCAAGACTCTGTATAGCACTCATATAATTGAGAACTTCCTGCTGAATATTATATATTGTAGCATAGCTTAAGTCTCCTCCGTATACTCCCATATTGATGGCCCTGGCGCTGCTGCTGAAATATTTTTTGGTATTTTCAACAGGATTGGAAATCCCGAAAATATAACCGACTTCAAGGTCGGTAAGCATCTTTATTACTTCAGCTGAGGATGGTAAAGAATCCACATTCGATGTCATCTCATTCTCAACCGTTTGAATCTGGTCAAGCTCAACCTTCTTCTGTTCTTTATTCTTGCCTTTGCATGAAGTTATACATGTCAGGCCAGTTAAAACTATTGGAAGCATGAATACTGCGATAATCCTTTTCATATAGCTAACATTAATTAATAACAATAATCAAAACCATGCATAAAAGTAGTAAAAATATTAAATAAACCATATCCTCATTTTAATTATCTTTGACCCTCTGAATTTAAACCATTTCAGATGAGATGGAATTTTGATGAGGAAGTCAAAAGAGCGGGTACTTATTGTATTAAGTTTGACTTGATAGAAGAAATATTCGGCAGAGAAAACGTAATCCCGATGTGGGTAGCCGATATGGATTTCAGGACACCCGGCTTTATTGTCGATAAACTCAGAAATCGTGTCAATCATGAGATCTTCGGATATTCTTTCCGTCCGGCGGATTATTATAATTCTATTTTAAGGTGGCTCAAATCAAGGCATAACTGGGAAATTGAAAAAGAATGGATCTGCTTTTGTCCGGGAATTGTTCCTGCATTAAATGTCTGTACGCTTTCGTTTACACGTCCCGGTGATAAGATAATAGTTCAGCCTCCTGTCTATTTCCCGTTCTTTTCTGCAGTTGAAAGCCATGGCCGCAACCTTGTATATAACCAGCTTATCGAAAAAAATGGGAAATGGGAAATGGATCTTGATTTACTGATTTCAGCAATTGACGGAACAACAAAAATGATCATTATTTCCAATCCTCATAATCCTGTCGGAAGAGTCTGGTCTCATGAAGAACTTTCAAAACTAGCTGAAATCTGTCTTGAAAAAGAGATAATTATATTATCAGATGAAATTCACTGCGATCTGGTATTGCCGGGATTTTATCATACACCAATAGCAAAATTATCTGAAAAAATAGCCAATATAACAGTGACATGCATTGCACCAAGCAAAACTTTCAATCTTGCAGGACTGGCAACGGCATCAGTGATAATTTCCAATCCTGTTCTGCGCAAATACTTCAACAAGAAAATAGAAAGCCTGCATATCGGTGATGGCAATATCTTTGGAACAATTGCTTCAACAGCAGCATATTCTGAAGGCCATGAATGGCTTAATGCCTTATTGGATTACATTGATCAGAATGTTGAGATTGTCAGGAAATATTGCAGGGAACTTATTCCTGAGATAGTGCCTGTTCAGCCTGAAGCGACATATATGATCTGGCTTGACTGCCGCAAATTCGGAATGACGGGAAAAGAGCTTCAGGGTTTTTTCATTGAGAAGGCGGGTATAGGTATGAATGAAGGTTCCACATTTGGGCCGGGCGGAGAAGGATTCATGAGAATGAATCTTGGTACAACGCACCAGGTAGTCATTAAGGCACTTGAACAAATTGAAAAAGCTGTTGCTGCAATAAGATAAAAAGCAGTTGCCCTGTGAATGAAAGAATAAAAGTAAGACTGGTACTTGAGGATGGTTCTGTTTTTTGTGGCAGATCGTTCGGAGCACCCGTAGCTGCTGCAGGAGAGGTTGTTTTCAATACTGCCATGACCGGCTATCCTGAAAGTCTGACCGATCCTTCATACCACGGACAGATCCTGTGCCTCACCTACCCGCTGGTAGGTAATTACGGAGCTCCCGTAAAAAGTGAAGAGAATGATCTGTATAGGTTTTATGAATCATCGTCAATTCATATTTCAGGACTGATAGTGTCTGATTATTCCTTTGAATACAGCCACTGGAATGCTTCAGAAAGTCTTGATGACTGGCTTTCAAGGAACAATGTTCCAGGGATATTCGGTATAGATACCAGGGCGCTGACAAAAAGGATCCGCGAAAAAGGTGCAATGCTTGGCAAAATTGAACCTGAAGGAACAGAGATCTCTTTTTATGATCCGAACAAGGTGAATCTTGTTGCCGAGGTAAGCACACATGAGAAAAAAATCTATGGTTCCGGGAAATACAGGATCATTTTGGTAGACTGTGGCGTCAAATACAACATTATCAGGAACTTATTGAAGCGTGATACAACAATAATCAGGGTTCCGTGGGATTACGACTACCACAAGGAAGAGTATGATGGGCTTTTTCTTTCAAACGGCCCTGGTGATCCTAAAATGTGTAAAGCTACTATCAAGAATATCAGCAGATCTTTTGATAAAGAAGTGCCTGTATTCGGAATATGCCTTGGGAACCAGCTTATGGCGCTTGCCTCCGGGGCAGATACCTATAAGCTGAAATATGGTCACAGAAGCCATAATCAGCCTGTTATCAAGGCAGGGACCAACAAGGCTTACATCACATCACAAAATCATGGCTTTGCTGTTGACAATAAAACCCTCGGCGAGGATTGGGATCCCTTGTTTATTAACATAAACGACCGGACCAATGAGGGTATGAAACATAAGACTAAACCATTCTTCTCAACGCAGTTTCACCCTGAGGCTTCAGGAGGACCGACGGATACCGATTATCTTTTTGATGAGTTTATTGAGAATATAAAAAAATACCTTTAATCACCCATTTTTATCTACACGTACCCACCCCCTTAATCCCCCTCCCTGCTGAAGCAAGGAGGGGGAAACTAATTAATATTCAATTATATAGCCCCCTTCCTTGCGAAGCAGGGAAGGGGGAAAATTCTGAGTGAAGCGAAGAATTGGGGGATGGGTACATGTGACTAGCCCACGTGCCCCATCATTTTTTTCGCAAGATTTTCAGCCGACCTGTTCTTAAAACATTTCATCCTCTCATTGAAAATCTCTGCTATTTCCTTGTTGCACAGATTCCCTATGCTGCCTTCGTGAATGTAATCAGAGACAGATGTCCTTGAAAATGAGGAGTTTTTAACCATTTCCGCCACTGCTTTATAAGCGTCCCTGAAAGGAATTCCTTCTTTTACAAGCCTGTTAACCTCTTCAGTGCTGAATATCGTGTTATATAAAGGATTTTCTGTTATGTTTTTTCTGATCCTTATATTCCTCAGCATTAACATCATTATTTCTACCGACTCCTGAAGATCGGCGAATGCATCAAAAATAAGTTGTTTGAGAAGCTGAAGGTCACGATTGTATCCAGATGGCAGGTTAGAGGTCAGCATGGCAATTTGCCCGGGCAGGGTCTGGATTATATTCGAACGTCCTCTGATAAGTTCAAATACATCAGGATTTCTCTTCTGGGGCATTATGCTTGATCCGGTAACATATTCATCCGGGAAATCAATGAACCGGAATTCAGAGCTCATATAAAGGCATATATCCATTGAGAACCTTGAAAGTGTCTGAGCCAGCGAGGCCAGGGATGATGCTATTGCAAGTTCTACTTTGCCCCTGCTCAGGCTGGCATAGGCAGAATTATAAAGAAGATCATCAAATTCCAGCAGTTCAGAGGTCAGCTTCCTGTTAAGGGGGAGAGTTGTCCCAAAGCCGGCAGCTGTTCCGAGCGGATTCCTGTTATTAAGGTTCCTTGCCTCAGCCAGAAGGAGTATGTCATCAGTCAGGGATTCAGCATAGGCACCAAACCAGAGTCCGAATGATGATAACATTGCCGGCTGCATATGCGTATAACCCGGTAGAAGTACTTCCTTATATTGTTCGCTCAATTCCTGCAGCCTGTTGAATAGTTTTCCAATTATGACTGAAAGACGGTCAATTTCCTCCCTCGTATATAGCCTTATGTCAACAAGAACCTGGTCGTTCCTTGACCTTCCGGTATGGATCTTCTTCCCGGTTGTTCCAAGGATTGATGCCATCTCCTTTTCAATCTGGGAATGAATGTCTTCCACATCATTTTCAATAACAAGAGTCCCTTTTTCATCCAATACAAAAAGGGAATGAAGGGCTTTCAGGAGATCATTCTTTTCGTTGTTCTCAATTAACCCGACGTCATTCAGCATTATTACATGAGCCATTGATCCGATTATATCCCACTTTGTGAGATGCAGATCTGTCTTCCTGTCCCTTCCTGCAGTGAACTCTATAATTGCAGGTTCGGGATTAATTCCTTTTTCCCAGAGTTTCATATCTTTTTATTTTTTCTGACTCTGCTCAACTATTGCCCTGTGAGCCATAAGCCGTATTGCGTTGATTTTAATAAATCCCTTACTGTCAGTCTGGTCAAATCCGCCTTCAATATCCATGCTTGACAACTTCTTATTATATAATGAAGAGGGTGATTCGCGGCCTTCAATTATCACATTTCCCTTGTACAGGCATAGATGTACGCTTCCATCAATAAGCTCCTGGCTCTTTTCAATTGCAGCCATCAGAAAATCCATCTCAGGACTGAACCAGAATCCGTTGTAAATGATCTCAGCAAATTTAGGAGTCAGCATGTTGACAAGTCTCATCACCTCCCTATCCATTGCAATTCCCTCTATATCCTTATGTGCTATATGAAGAACAGTTGCAGCAGGAGTCTCATAAACACCCCTTGATTTGATGCCGACGAACCTGTTTTCGACCATATCGAGCAGCCCTATTCCATTTTTTCCGGCTATATCGTTCAGGTAAACATACAATTCGTACGGATCATCCTTAACGGTGCCATCTTCCTTGTTAATCAGCTTTACCGGCCTGCCGTCCTTGAAATGAATAACGATCCGGGTTTCAGCATCCGGAGCATCCTGTGGCATAACCATTTTTTGGAGCATGCTTTTCTGAAGAGTGTACATGGGATCTTCAAGAACACCGGCCTCATGGCTTATATGCATCAGGTTATCATCCTCGCTGTAAGGTTTGTCAATACTTGCCTTAACTGGAATCTGTTTTTCGGCAGCATATTTCAGAAGGTCTGTTCTTCCCCTGAACTGAGAAAGGAACTCCCTGTCCTTCCAGGGTGATATAACCTTTACTCCCGGCATCAGGGCATAATAGCAAAGTTCGAATCTTACCTGGTCGTTCCCTTTTCCGGTTGCCCCGTGAGCGACTGCAAGGGCACCTTCCTGCTTTGCTACTTCAATCTGTTTCCTTGCTATCAGCGGCCTTGCAAGAGCAGTCCCGAGAAGGTACCTGTCTTCATAGATGGCATTTGCCATGATAGCTTTAAGCACATAATTTTCGACAAATTCCCTTTTGAGGTCAGATATTATCACTTTAGAAGCGCCAAGATGCAATGCCTTTTTTTTGCACTCTTCAAAATTTTCAGCCTGGCCGACGTCGGCAATAAATGCGATTACATCATAATTCTTTTCAATCAGCCATTTCAGAATAACCGAAGTATCCAGACCACCGCTGTACGCCAGCACTACCTTTTCTTTCATCTTAAATATTTTTACTTTATTATTATTCATTATCGATTTCATTTTCTTTTGATCTGTTCATGAAGCCCCGGTAGTATAAGCTCCAGGCATGTATGCAACTGATGATTGGTAATACCATCGCGCGGGATCACCAGTATTGTGTCATCGCCTGCTATGGTCCCTGCGATTTCATATCTTGATGTGTTATCAATGTATATTGCAGCGTTATTTGCATTTCCCGGGAGAGTCCTGATCACCAGGAGCCCTTTGGCATCGACAATATCAAGTATTACCGGAAGAACCTGCAGTTTGTTGTAGCCAGGCTGTGCACTATTACTGCTGTTTTCCGGCAGGGTATATTTGTAGCCTCCCTTTCCGTCGGGGACTCTTCCTGCTCCGATTTGTTTCAGGTCGCGCGATAATGTTGCCTGTGTGCAGCTTATCCCTTTTGCTTTCAGCCTCCGGAGAAGCATCGCATGTGATGATATGTTCTCCTCAGCAATTATTTTTTCAATAACAGGGAGCCTTTTTGTTTTTTGCATATTTATTCATTTATCTTGCAAATATATTCATTTTTTTAAATAATACAAATCCCGATAAAAAAATTGTGTTATTTTTGATCTCAAATCCGGCAAATGACAGATAAGATTAAAAAGGTAGTAATCCTAGGCTCCGGTGCGTTGAAGATAGGTGAAGCGGGTGAATTCGATTATTCAGGATCACAGGCACTTAAGGCCCTGAAAGAAGAAGGAATAAAAACAGTACTGATTAATCCCAACATTGCAACGGTTCAGACATCAGAAGAGCTTGCCGGTAAGATCTACTTTCTTCCTGTGACACCCTATTTCGTTGAAAAAGTCATAATAAAGGAGAGGCCTGATAGTATTCTTCTTTCATTCGGAGGTCAGACTGCTCTCAACTGCGGAACTGAATTATTCAAGGCAGGCATATTTGAAAAGTACAAAGTAAAAGTGCTTGGCACTCCGGTGACTGCCATCATGGACACTGAGGACCGCGAGCTTTTTGTAAAGAAGCTGGATGAAATAGATGTGAAAACACCCAGAAGTATTGCGGTATCATGCGTTGATGATGCTCTTGATGCTGCAGAAAAACTAGGATTCCCGGTAATAATAAGGGCTGCATATACCCTTGGCGGACAGGGCAGCGGTTTTGCATCAAACCTGGATGAACTTAAAGCTCTCGCAGCAAAGGCATTTTCGTATACTGGCCAGATCCTGGTGGAAGAGTCGCTTAAAGGATGGAAAGAAGTTGAATATGAGGTAGTTCGCGACAAGTACGACAATTGCATCACTGTCTGTAACATGGAAAATTTCGATCCCCTGGGAATACATACCGGAGAGAGCATTGTGGTTGCACCTTCTCAAACGCTGACAAACAACGAATACCATAAATTGCGGGAGCTCTCAATAAGGATAATCAGGCATATAGGTATAGTGGGAGAATGCAATGTCCAATTTGCTTTGTCGCCTGATTCAGAAGAGTACCGCGTGATCGAAGTTAACGCCAGGCTCTCCCGTTCCAGCGCATTGGCATCAAAAGCAACAGGTTATCCGCTTGCATTTGTAGCTGCCAAGCTCGGTATAGGTTATGGACTTCATGAGCTTAAGAATTCAGTGACAAAAACAACTACAGCCTGTTTTGAACCGGCTCTGGATTATATCGTATGCAAGATACCGCGCTGGGATCTCAATAAATTTGAAGGTGTCTCACATGCAATAGGCAGCAGCATGAAGAGCGTCGGCGAAGTGATGTCGATAGGAAGGAATTTCGAGGAAGCCATACAGAAAGGCCTCAGGATGATCGGACAGGGAATGCACGGTTTCACAGGCAACCGTGAGCTTAAATTCAGGGAGATAGAAAAAGAGCTTGCAGAACCTACCGATATGAGGATATTCTCAATTGCTGAAGCATTGGAAAAGGGAATGTCCATCGATAGGATACATGAGCTCACCAGGATCGATAAATGGTTTCTTTTCAAGCTCAGAAATATAATAAATATAAAGGATGAACTGTGTAAATGTAAATCTCTTGAAACTATTCCTCCTGATCTTCTTGCTCATTCCAAAATAAACGGATTCAGTGATTTCCAGATAGCCAGGCATGTTCTGGAATCAGATCCGGCAAATATCAATGAAGACCTCCTTAAAGTCAGAAATCTCAGGAAACTTCTTGGTATAATTCCCTATGTAAAGCAGATTGACACCCTCGCAGCAGAGTACCCGGCTGTTACCAATTACCTTTATTTAACATATAGCGCAACCGAACATGATATCGTATATGAAAATGACAAGAAATCAATAATAGTCCTGGGTTCAGGAGCATACAGGATCGGTTCCAGTGTCGAATTCGATTGGTGTTCGGTAAATGCCATCGATACCATCAGGAAAGAGGGATTCAGGTCGGTAATGATCAATTATAATCCTGAAACCGTGAGCACTGATTACGACATCTGCGACAGGCTCTACTTCGATGAGCTTACCTTTGAAAGAGTCCTCGACATTATTGACCTTGAAAATCCGGGAGGAGTTATTGTATCTGTAGGCGGACAGATACCAAATAATCTAGCAATGAGACTCTTCAGGGAGAATGTTCCCGTACTTGGAACTTCGCCGCTGTCAATTGACAGAGCTGAGAACAGGCACAAGTTCTCCAGGATGCTCGACAATCTTTCTGTTGACCAGCCAAGATGGAAGGAGCTTTCATCAATAGAGGATATCTTTGAGTTTGTCGATAGAATAGGCTTCCCTGTGCTCATTCGTCCATCGTACGTTCTTTCTGGGGCTGCCATGAATGTGGTTTCAAACAGGAATGAGCTTACTCATTTTCTCGAACTTGCCTCCCAGGTCTCCAAGCAGTATCCTGTAGTGGTATCTGAATTCATTGAGAATGCAAAGGAGATTGAAATAGATGCAGTTGCAAGGGAGGGTGATATCCTTGCCTATGCTATAAGCGAACATGTAGAGTTTGCCGGAGTCCATTCCGGTGATGCAACGATAGTATTTCCGCCACAGAAGATCTATTTTGAAACAGTCAGGCGAATAAAGCGCATCTCCCGCCAGATAGCAAAAGAGCTTAATATAACCGGTCCTTTTAATATACAATACCTTGCAAGGGATAATGATATTAAAGTGATTGAATGCAACCTACGCGCGAGCCGTAGCATGCCTTTCGTCTCTAAAGTACTTAAAACGAACCTGATTGAGCTTGCCACAAAGGTGATGCTTGGCGTTCCTGCAGAGAAGCCGCACAAGTCGGTGTTCGAGCTTGATTATGTCGGTGTAAAGGCTCCTCAGTTCAGTTTCTCCCGGCTTGCAAAAGCTGATCCTGTTCTTGGAGTCGATATGTCTTCAACAGGCGAGGTAGGCTGCATAGGCGAGGGATTCTATGAGGCAATTCTAAAGGCTATGTTCTCAGTGGGTTACAGGGTACCGGTTAAGAGCATTCTTCTTTCAACAGGTCCAGCCCGTTCGAAGGTTGAGCTCCTGAACAGTGCAAAAGCTCTCAGGGAAAGAGGCCATAAACTATATGCAACAAGGGGAACACAGCAGTTCCTCCAAAATGCCGGCGTCGAGGCGCATGTGGCATACTGGCCCGATGAAGATAAATCCCCGAATACAGTTGAGCTTATCAGAAACCGTGAGGTTGACCTTGTTGTAAATATTCCTAAGGATCTAACTGATGCTGAGCTGAATAATGATTATGCTATCCGCAGAAGCGCAATTGATTTCAATGTACCGCTTATAACCAATGCCAGGCTCGCCAGCGCTTTCATCCTTGCCTTCTGTCGCTTGAAGGAGGATGATCTTGCTATTAAGAGCTGGGATGAATATAAATGAGAGGGGGAGAAAGGGAGAAGGGGAGATAAACAATTCCCCTCCCTGGAGGGGCTGGGGGTGGGTTATTAATAACAAATTTTTAAGATTATGATAACAGTCCGAAAAGCGAATCCGTCTGATGCATCTTCAATCATTGATTTCCAGCTGAAAATGGCATGGGAAACTGAGGAGATGGCTCTTGATCCCGGAACAGTAACACCGGGAGTGAATGCTGTCTTTGAGGATCCTTCCAGGGGACAGTACTATGTTGCGGATGATAGTGGAAAAGTTATTGCATCACTTCTAATAACCTATGAGTGGAGTGATTGGCGAAATTGCAATGTATGGTGGTTCCAGTCGGTTTATGTAATACCTGAATCCCGACGTCAGGGTATTTTCAGGAAAATGTACAATCATATCAGGCAATTGGCTGAGGAACAAAATATTGCCGGACTAAGGCTTTATGTCGAGACAAAAAACAGACGTGCACAAAAGACATATGAAGCCCTTGGAATGAGCTCGGAACATTATTCTTTTTATGAATGGATGAGAAAATGAGCTATGGAATGGATTGCCCTTATTTTACTTATACCATATATATTCCTCCTTACAAAAATATATATGTCATTAAAGAAAATCCAACCTTACAATCCGCATGAAACATCAGAAGTATTTGTTTCAGTGATAGTTGCCTGCAAGAATGAAGAGAAGAACCTCCACTCCCTCCTTTCAGATATAGCAGCACAGGATTATAATCCGGAATCGTTTGAAGTTATCATAATTGATGATAACTCAACTGACTCAACAAACAAGATAGCATCCGGCTTTACCGGAATAAAGAACTTTAAAGTCCTCAGGAATCCGGGGGCAGGTAAAAAGAAGTCGATTAAAGCCGGCATAGAAGCCTGCACAGGAGAACTCGTTATTACGACAGATGCCGACTGCAGAATGGGAATAAAATGGATAAAGACAATCTCATCATTTTATTCTGAACACAGACCTCAAATGATTTTAGGACCTGTTGCCATCGAGGGAACAAAGGATTTCTTCAACCGATTCCAGGAACTTGAATTTCTCAGCCTGCAGGGTGTAACTGCAGGTATGGCAATGGGCAGAAATCCTGTAATGTGCAATGGTGCCAACCTGTCTTTCACTAAAGAAGTTTATAACCTCAACTCCGCAAACCTTCATGAAGAGAAAGTCAGCGGTGATGATATTTTTCTTCTTCACAGCGTTAAGGGGAAAAAGGGAAACAAAATCCCGTGGCTGGAATCCCCGGATGCTCAGGTTACATCAGAAACTTCTAAAACCTTATCGTCATTTTTGCAGCAGAGGGCCAGATGGATATCAAAGACCGGTTCGTATAATGACAGATATACCCAAATACTGGCTATTGTAACCTTTGTTACAATTCTTCTTGAGTTGTTTTTATTAATCTCCGTATTTTTTAATCCTGTATTTCTGATTGTTTTGCTGGCCGTCTTTCTTTTGAAATCTCTGCCTGATTTTCTGATCTTACGGAATACGACAATCCGGTATAAAAAAAAGAACCTTTTATGGTTCTTCCTTCCTGCACAGCTGGTCTATCCCTTTTATATTATTTCAGTGCTCATCTTCTATTTCCTGAACAGATCAGAATACTTTAATCCTCCTGAAATTATCTGATTTTTTTTGCCGTTGCACCCTTGCGCTTTTGGACCATTGGACCACTTTAGTCTTTAGTTCCCCATCTCCGAGAGGAACTTTATCCTGACGAGTCTTATTTCTTCTTCTTCAAACTCATTCCCCAGTTCCTTGATTGCCTCTTCCAGTGAATCTGATTCAGCCTCTTCCCTGAAATATAAATAAATATCATGCTGCCTATCCTCATCAATCATAGTATCAATATAATAATCGAGATTCAGGCGGGTTCCTGAGTTTACTATTGCTTCAATCTCGGATATAAGTTCATCCATTTCAAGCCCCTTTGCTTCGGCAATATCCTCTAGAGGCCTCTTCATATCAATGCTCTGAATAATATAAACCTTTATACCTGATTTGTTTACGACTGATTTGACAACCATGTCGAGAGGCCTTATAATCTCTTTTTCCTCGACATATTTCTTTATAATATCAATGAATTCGGCGCCATACCGCTGGGCTTTACCTGCTCCTACTCCTGAAATATTCTGAAGCTCATCTATAGTGATAGGATATTGTATAGCCATATCCTCGAGCGAGGGATCCTGGAATATTACAAACGGTGGGACATCTTTCTGCTTTGATATTTTCTTGCGAAGATCCTTTAGGATGCTGAAAAGCTCTTCATCAACAGCTGCCGTTTTGGCTCCGAAGGCGTTTTCCTCGTCAGCCGTGTCAGCATAGTCGTGATCTTCGGCAAGCATAAATGAGACAGGATTCTTCAGAAAATCCAATCCCTCCTGGGTAAGCTTCAGCAATCCATAATTTTCAATATCCTTCGTAAGAAATTTAGCAATCAGTGCCTGTCTGATCACCATATTCCAGTATTTTTCATCCTTTTCTTCGCCAATGCCGAAATACTCAAGCTTATGATGCTTGTAAGATTTTATGGCTGAGGTTACTTTCCCGGAAAGGATGTTGGCTATATGATCGGCTTTGAATTTTTCCTTAACTGCAAGAATTGTTTCCAGAACGTTTACAACAGATTCACTGCCTTCAAATTGTGCTTTCGGATGGAGGCAGTTGTCACAGGCTTCACAGTTCTCTCTCGGATACTCTTCCCCAAAATAATGAAGCAGGATCTTTCTGCGGCAAACAGATGATTCGGCATAAGATACTGTTTCAAGGAGGAGCTGTTTCCCTATTTCCTGCTCAGCTATGGGTTTCCCCTGCATGAATTTCTCGAGTTTCAGAATATCATTGTAACTGTAATATGCAATACAGTTTCCTTCCCCGCCGTCACGTCCGGCTCGGCCTGTTTCCTGATAATAGCCTTCAAGACTCTTGGGAATATCATAATGTATCACAAACCTTACATCCGGCTTATCGATTCCCATTCCGAATGCGATAGTAGCCACAATTACATCTGCTTCTTCCATCAGGAACTTATCCTGGTTCTGGGTTCTTGTTGCCGAATCCATCCCTGCATGATACGGAAGTGCCTTTATTCCATTGACTTTCAGCACTTCAGCCATTTCTTCTACTTTCTTGCGGCTCAGACAATATATTATACCTGATTTCCCGGAGTTGTTTTTTATGTACTTTATAATCTCTTTTGTGACATCCTGCTTTGACTTGACTTCATAATAAAGATTAGGCCTGTTAAAGGATGATTTGAAAATATTTGCTTCCAGAATGCCAAGATTTTTCTGGATATCATGCTGTACCTTCGGAGTGGCGGTAGCTGTTAGCGCAATTATAGGAGACCTGCAAATAGTATCTATAATCGGCCTGATACGCCTGTATTCAGGTCTGAAGTCATGTCCCCATTCTGATATGCAATGAGCTTCATCCACTGCGTAGAAGGAAATTTTGATATTCTTCAGAAATTCAATATTTTCTTCTTTAGTCAGTGATTCTGGCGCGACATATAATAATTTAGTCTGCTGTTCAAGCACATCTTTTTTTACACGGGCAATTTCGGTTTTTGTGAGGGAGGAATTCAAAAAATGAGCTACATCGTCATTTGTGCTGAAATTGCGCATGGCATCAACCTGGTTTTTCATCAGCGCAATCAGCGGAGAGATTACAATTGCCGTTCCCTCACCCATTACAGCCGGCAGCTGATAACAAAGCGATTTTCCTCCGCCTGTCGGCATAAGAACAAAGGTATCTCTTCCGGCCAGGATATTCTTTATTATATCCTCCTGATTGCCTTTAAATGTATCAAAACCAAAATACCTCTTTAAATAATCATGTATGGTCGAATCACTTACCATTTATTCTTCCCCTGACTTCTATTCACTAAACTGTAAAAACTTACTTTTCTTACAGTCTATCTAAATTAATAAAATTCCTGATCAAATACTATTTTTATTAAATTATTAACAAATTTGTTTCTGATATATTCAACATATAACAGACCCAATATTGTTTTGGACAATAAGATTTATCATCTTTACACGCTGAATTTTAAAGGGAAATATTGTTCCTATGGCTTTTAACTGGAAAAAAGGGATGAAGGGCGAAGGAGAGATGTCATTTCTTCAACATCTTGAAGAGCTGAGGTGGCACCTTATCCGGTCAATAATAGCTATTGTGGTATTCATGATTGTCGCCTTTTGTTTTAAAGACTTTATTTTTAATAAAGTGATTCTGGCTCCGAAAGATCCGCAGTTTATTACAAACCGTTTTTTATGCAGCCTGAGCGAAAAGCTTTGCATAAATCAGAAGCCTGTTAACCTGATAAGCATCAAGATGTCAGGACAAATAACAACACATATTATTGTTGCGCTGGTTGCCGGACTTATACTGGCATTCCCGGTTGTTATTTATGAATTCTGGAGGTTCCTGAGACCAGCGCTTCATTCCAATGAGGCAAAGCACGCCAAGGGAGCTGTGCTCGCATCATCTTTACTCTTTTTTACAGGAGTTCTTTTCGGATATTACCTGCTTGCGCCACTGTCAATTCACTTTCTTACTACCTACAGTATAAGCGAATCTGTTGTAAACCAGATAAATGTCAGGTCATTCATCGGAACGCTTACTTCTATATGCCTTGCAACAGGAGTCGTCTTTGAACTGCCGATAATTGCATTTTTTCTTACAAAGATCGGGATAATAACTCCTGCTTTTATGAGGAAATACAGGAAGCATGCAATTGTGGTCATCTTCATCGTCGCAGCAATTATTACGCCGCCTGATGTTTTTTCACAGACGCTTGTCGCTATTCCGCTTTTATTATTGTATGAGATAAGCATTTTCGTTTCGGTAGGAGTAATGAAAAGAAGGGAGCAAGAACACAATGAATTTATGGATAATAACGTTTCAGATAAGACAACTGCTTCAACATCATAAATCCTCCCATGAAACTGCATACCGAAGATCTGGTTAAGAAATACCGAAGCCGCACTGTTGTTGATCATGTATCAATTGAGGTTGAACAGGGAGAAATTGTAGGTCTGCTTGGACCAAATGGCGCCGGCAAGACAACTTCCTTCTATATGATCGTAGGTCTTATCAGACCTCGTGAAGGCAAAATATTCCTTGATAATGAAGATATCACAACTCTGCCGGTTTATAAGCGGGCGCGTAAAGGCATCGGATACCTTGCACAGGAGGCTTCTGTCTTCAGAAACCTGTCAGTAGAAGACAACCTCAGGGCAGTACTGGAATTGTCGGGATTTCCAAAAAAAGAACAGGCAGAAAGAGTAGATTTGCTTCTGAATGAATTCGGCCTGCAGAAAATAAGGAAAAACAAGGGTATACAACTGTCAGGAGGTGAGAGAAGGAGGACTGAGATTGCCAGGGCACTCGCCCTTAAACCAAAATTCATCCTGCTCGATGAACCTTTTGCCGGTGTTGATCCCATTGCAGTGGAAGATATCCAGAGTATCGTCTCTCATCTGAGAAATAAAAACATCGGTATCCTCATTACCGACCATAATGTGCATGAGACCCTCTCTATTACCGATCGTGCTTACCTTCTGTTTGAGGGGAAGATACTTATGTCGGGAACCTCTTCACAACTTGCTGAAGACGAGCATGTAAGGAAGGTTTATCTCGGCAAGAATTTTGAGCTTCGCAGGTAATCCGGCACGGTTTGTTTTTATTGTTATTTTCTATACTTTTGCGGGGAATTTTCAGGCGGATGTGTCGTAATTGGTAGCCGAGCAAGACTTAGGATCTTGTGTCATAACTGACGTGGGGGTTCGAGTCCCTTCATCCGCACCAGAATATCAAACCGACCTCAACCTCTTTAAATAGTGAGTTTTGGCGGTTTTTTAAATAGGCAATAAACAATTGAAATATGGATATCACAAGAGAAAACATCGATGATCTGAATGCAGTTCTGAAAGTAAACATCGCAAAAATTGATTATGCAGACAAAGTTGAAAATGTACTGAAAGATTACCGCAAAAAGGCAAATATAAAAGGATTCCGGCCGGGAATGGTGCCAATAGGAGTCATAAAGAAAATGTACGGCAATGCTGTAAAAATAGATGAGATCAATAAGGCAGTTTCGGAGAATATCCGTAAATATCTTATCGATGAAAAACTAGAGATACTCGGAGATCCTCTTCCTAAAATCGATGAACACGAAAATATAAATTTTGAAACCCAGGAAGATTTTTCATTTACTTTTGAACTTGGCCTGGCTCCTTCCGTTAACCTTGGTATCAGCAACAAAGATAAAGTCACTTCATACAACATAGCCATTGATGAGAAAATGAAGAGTGATTATGTTGCTAACTATACACGGCGTTTCGGAGAATTTAAAAAAGCTGATGTTTCAGAGGAAAAGGATATTCTTAAAGGTAAGATTGAAGCCTTCGATAATGAGGAGAATCCAAAACCGGAGGGTCCTGCCAGTGATGATTCCACTCTTGCAATTGATATAATCAAGGATGAGGATATCAGAAAGGCATTCATCGGCAAAAATGAAAATGATGCTATCAATTTTGATCTTAAAAAAGCATTCCCGAATGATAATGAGGTTGCCGGCCTCCTGAAAATGAAAAAAGAAGATGTAACGGACCTTGTCGGCAATTTCAGATTTACAATCCGTGAGATTACCAGATTCCATCCTGCAGAAGTCGGTACAGAGCTATTTAACAGGATCTATGGTGAAGGTGTAATAAATTCTGAAGAGGAATTCATGAAAAAAATTGAGGAAGAAATTTCCTCCGGACTCAAGCGTGAGAGTGAATTTAAACTTATGCAGGATATTAAAAAGCTGACTAACGAGAAAACAGACCTGAGCCTGCCTGAGGATTTTCTTAAGAGATGGCTTCTTAAGGTAAATGAGAAAACTACCAGCGAACAGGTTGATAAGGAATTCGATACCTTCAGGCAAGATCTTAAGTGGCAGCTGATCAGGAATAAAGTGGCAAAGGACAATGAAGTGAAGATCACCGATGAAGAGATGCAGAAAGAGGCTGAAACAGTAACCAGGTATCAGTTTCAGCAGTACGGATTGTTCTATGCTACCGACGAGCAGATATCAAACTATGCAAAAGAAACCCTGAAAAGGGAAGATGATGCAAAAAGGATTGCCGATAAGATACTTGAAGATAAAGTCATCGGTCATTTAAAAGAGGTGGTCAAAATCGAGGATAAGAGTGTCACCGTCGAAGAATTCAACAAGCTTTTTGAATAGTAATCAATGCATTGCAGTGATTATTATTATTTTAGTATCTTTGTTTCTTTAAAACTAAAAAATTCAAAATGAGCAATATTGACGATTTCGGAAAGTATGCAAGAAGCAAATTCGGTATTAGCAGTCTTTCGCTGCAAAAGTACTCAAAAATATGGAGCAGCTACATTTCACCGACCATCATTGAGGAAAGGCAATTAAACGTAGCTTCAATGGACGTTTTCTCACGTCTGATGATGGACAGGATAATCTTCCTTGGACTGCCTATAGATGATTACGTAGCTAACATTATTCAGGCGCAGCTGCTTTACCTTGATTCATCGGATCCGGGGAAAGACATCCAGATCTATTTCAATACTCCGGGAGGAGGGGTCAATGCCGGGCTTGGCATATATGATACAATGCAATATATCTCAGCCGACATAGCAACTATCTGTACAGGGATGGCTGCTTCAATGGGTGCTGTTCTTCTGACGGCAGGCACAAAAGGAAAAAGATCTGCTTTGAAACATTCAAGGATCATGATCCACCAGCCGGCAGGCGGATTTGAAGGTCAGGCATCAGATATTGAAATCCAGGCTCGTGAAATTATAAAGCTTAAAAGAGAGCTTTACGAGATAATCGCATTCCATTCCGGGAACCCTGTGGAAAAAGTTGAAAAAGATTCTGACAGGGATTACTGGATGACCTCCCAGGAAGCAAAGGATTACGGGATGATCGATGAGATCCTTCAAAAAACAGAACATAAGGAATAATGGATAAGTGTTCATTCTGCGGCAGAACGAAGAAAGAGGCCAACATGCTCGTTGCAGGGCTTGAAGGTCATATCTGTGACCATTGCATCGAGCAGGCTTACAGCATAATGAACGAAGAGCTTGGCAATAAGAAAAATCCAAGGTTCGATACCATTAACCTCCTTAAACCTGCTGAAATAAAAAGCTTCCTCGATCAGTATGTGATCGGTCAGGATATGGCCAAAAAGATCATATCCGTAGCAGTCTATAATCATTACAAGAGGCTGATGCAAAAAGCTGATGCCGACGAGATTGAGATTGAGAAATCAAACATTATACTTGCGGGAGAAACCGGAACAGGCAAAACTCTTCTTGCAAGAACCGTGGCAAAAATGCTTCATGTTCCGTTTACGATAGTTGATGCAACGGTACTTACTGAAGCCGGTTACGTCGGTGAAGATATTGAGAGTCTTCTTACACGTCTGCTCCAGAATGCAGATTATGATGTAAAAGCTGCAGAAAAGGGAATTGTCTTCATAGATGAGATCGACAAGATCGCAAGAAAGGAAGGCGATAATCCATCAATAACCCGCGACGTATCGGGTGAGGGTGTGCAGCAGGGACTGCTGAAGCTGCTGGAAGGATCAATTGTAAATGTACCTCCCCAGGGAGGACGAAAGCACCCGGAACAGAAAATGATCCCTGTGGATACAAAGAATATCCTTTTTATATGCGGAGGAGCTTTCGTTGGCATAGAAAAAAAGATTGCAAGCAGGCTTAATACACAGATTGTCGGTTATGGAGCTTCAAAAGTCAGGGA
The DNA here is from genome assembly GCA_026391215.1 of Bacteroidia bacterium. Taxonomy (GTDB): domain Bacteria; phylum Bacteroidota; class Bacteroidia; order Bacteroidales; family VadinHA17; genus LD21. The sequence goes on along the minus strand of JAPLDX010000040.1, from coordinate 19,262 downwards.
GAAGGTTGATAAGGATAACCTTCTTAAATATATCGCACCGCAGGATCTGAGAGCTTATGGCCTGATCCCTGAGATAATCGGAAGACTTCCGGTGGTTACCCATCTTGATCCTCTCGACAGGAAAGCGCTCAGGGCAATCCTCACTGAACCCAAAAATGCGCTGGTAAAGCAATATATCAAGCTTTTCAAAATGGATAATATTGACCTTTCTTTTGCTGACGGGGTTCTTGATTTCATAGTCGATAAGGCTATTGAGTTCAAGCTTGGCGCACGCGGACTAAGGTCAATTTGTGAAACTATCATGCTCGATGCAATGTTTGAAATGCCTTCGGTGGGTAAAGATGAGCTTACAATAACTGTCGATTATGCGTCCAGCAAGCTGGAAAGAATAGAAATGAATGTGCTGAAAGCTTCCTGAAAAACGAATATTAAGCGCTGATGTAACAGCGGAGCGGTTCCATAATTATTTAAAATTATTTTCCCCTTTCATATATGACATATGTATAAGGAATCTCATTGTCATTACCTGCCTTAAACTCCTCTTTTTCAATAACTTCCCAGGTTTCTCTATCTATTTTGGGGAAATATATGTCTGCAGGTGTTTTTTTATGAACATGAGTTATATAAAGCCTGTCGGCAAGCGGCATGAACTGCCTGTATATGCTTCCCCCTCCGATAATAAATATCTCCTCCTCCTTTTCGCATTTAGCCAGAGCATCATCTATTGAGTATGCTGTTACTGCATTTTCAAAACTCTCATGAGGAATATCCGTTATTACAACATTTTTACGCCCTTGCAATGGCCTTTTTGGCAATGATTCCCAGGTTCTCTTGCCCATTATCACGGTATTACCGTATGTCAGTCTTTTAAAACGCCTGAGATCTTCCGGGATGTGCCATAAAAGATCATTGTTTTTCCCGATCCCAAGATCTTCAGAAACAGCGACTATTATTGATATCATACTGAAATTTCTCCTTTAATATGTGGATGAGATATGTAATTAACAAGTGTGAAATCCTCGAAGCGGAATTTATAAATATCGGTTACTGAAGGATTTATAACCATTCCCGGTAAGGGATACGGCTTGCGGGTAAGCTGCAATTTCACCTGTTCAAGATGGTTAAGATAAATATGGGCATCACCAAGCGTATGGACAAAATCACCTGGTTTTAGCCCTGTGACATGAGCAACCATCAGTGTGAGAAGTGCATAGGATGCAATGTTGAAGGGTATTCCGATAAAAATATCGCAGCTTCTCTGGTAGAGCTGGCAGGAGAGCTTTCCTCCTGCGACATAAAACTGAAACACGACATGGCATGGAGGAAGGGCCATTTTCTCTATCTCTCCAACATTCCATGCACAGACAATATGACGTCGGGATTCCGGCGAGCTTTTAATTGAATTGATCACGTTTGTAAGCTGGTCAATTTTCCTGTTCCCGTCAGCCGTCCATGAACGCCACTGGTAACCATAAACCGGACCGAGGTTTCCATCCTCATCTGCCCATTCATTCCAAATTTTTACCCCGTTGTCATTGAGATATTTAATATTGGTATCACCTGAAATGAACCATAGCAATTCATAAATAATGGATTTAAGATGAAGCTTTTTTGTTGTCAGCAGAGGGAAGCCCTCTTCAAGATTATATCTCATCTGGTAGCCGAATACGCTTATAGTACCGGTACCCGTTCTGTCGCGCTTCTCTGTCCCGTTCTTCAGTACATGATCAAGAAGCCCAAGATATTGCTTCATCCTTATTGTCTTTTCTTCTTCCTCTTTTCTATCTCATCCCGTATTGCGGCAGCACGTTCATAATCTTCTGTCTTTACCGCTTCATCTATCATTTTATAGAGCTCCTCATCAGAATATGTTGCATACTTGGGACTGGATTCAGCTATTGTTTCAGTTCCATTTGCTGAAGATAAATCAGTATCAGACGGACTGTTGGTCAATTGTGCCTTTTCAAGGATATCCTCCATTATGTAAATCGGACATCCGAACCTTAAAGCAATAGCGACAGCATCAGAAGTTCTGCTGTCAATAGAGTATTCCTTTTCTCCATTGTTACATACAAGTTTTGAAAAGAATACGCCCTCTTCAAGCTTATGGATCACAACTTCGATGATTGTAATATCAAACTGGTCTGCTATTTTTTTAATCAGGTCATGAGTAAGCGGCCTTGGCGGTTCCAGGTTCTCGAGCTTTATTACAATTGCCTGTGCTTCAAAGCCTCCGATAATAATCGGAATTCTCCTGTCTCCATTCTCTTCTATCAGTAAAAGCGCATAAGCTCCCGATTGGGTCTGACTATAAGAAATGCCCATTACCTTAAGCTTAATTCTTTTCATATCAATTAGTTATGCGCTATAAACATGAGTTACACTTCTCACTGACAAATATAAAGATAATAGAAGTAAATGGATGGTCAAAAAAACCTTTTTGCTAAAAAATTGTACTCATTGGCTTGAAAATAATTGAAATTGTATATCTTTGCAGTCCGAAAATGAATTAATAAAAAGAAATGTACGCTATCGTAGAAATTGCAGGTCAGCAGTTTAAAGTAGAAGAAGGCAAGAAGATTTTTGTTCATCGCCTGGATATTGAAGAAGGAAAGAATATAAAGTTCGATCATGTTCTGCTGGTTGAGGAGGATGGTAAAATATCAGTAGGCGAACCGGTTGTTAAAGACTCTTTTGTGGAAGGCAAGATAGTTGATCACGTAAGAGGCGATAAAGTTATCGTATTCAAGAAAAAGAGGAAAAAAGGCTACAGGATTAAGAACGGACACCGTCAGAACTTCACCCAGATTGAAATAATCAACATTAACGGGAAGACTTCGCAGAAGAAACCTGCTGTTAAGAAAGAAGCCATTAAAGTTGCTGTTGAACCGGTTGCAGAAAAGAAGAGCACCGTGAAAAAAGAGACCAAAAAGCCTGCCGCCAGGAAAGAAAAAGCTGAGGTAAAAAAACCTGCCGGGAAGAAAACTGCAGAAAAGAAACCGGCAGTAAAAAAATCCACGGAGAAGAAATCTCCCAAAGGAAAAGCTTAGAATAAGATCAATAATCATATTTAATATCATTAACCATGGCACACAAGAAAGGAGCAGGCAGTTCGCGCAACGGTCGTGATTCACAGAGCAAACGGCTGGGAGTGAAGCTTTTCGGTGGCAACGTTGTGAAAGCCGGCAATATTATTGTCCGCCAGAGAGGTACCAAACACAATCCCGGTATTAATGTCGGACTTGGAAAAGACCATACCTTATATGCTCTCGCAGACGGAGAAGTTGAATTCAGGAAAAAGAAGAATAACAAATCATACGTTTCCGTTAAACCGGTAAGCAATTAACCACATATCTTCAGGCAATCATACTCCCGAAATTCTTTTCATACAGTGAAAAGTAATTTCGGGAGTTTTTTAATACTTTTACTGCGGGCTTTTATCAGCCTGCTTTTTTATTAAATAATAATTGAAAATGCTTACTATTAACCGTATCCGCGAAGAAAGAGATTTTATCATTGAGCGTCTCAAAATAAAAAACTTCAAAGCAGAAGAGATAATTGACAAGATCCTGTTGCTTGATTCATCACGCCGCGAGATAATATCCAGATCTGACACTATGCAGGCTGAAATGAACCGCATATCAAAAGAGATCGGAGCCCTGATAAAAAATGGTAAAAAAAGTGAAGCTGAAGCAGCCAAGGAAAATACCTACAGGCTTAAAGAGGAGATCAGGACCCTGTCAGAGAAGCTGATACCTATCGATAACGATCTGAAGAATGAAATTGTACGTCTGCCCAACCTGCCGCATGAATCTGTACCAGCAGGACACGGAGCAGATAATAATGTAATAGTGAAGAAAGGCGGAGCGATTATTGATGTTCCTGATACTTTTCTGCCTCACTGGGACCTTATAAAGAAATATGACATAATTGATTTTGATCTTGGAATTAAGCTTACAGGAGCAGGTTTTCCTGTTTACAAGGGCAAGGGTGCCAGGCTTGAGAGGGCGCTGATAAGCTTTTTCCTTGACGAGGGAACCAAAGCAGGATACAATGAAGTCTTACCACCGATCTTAGTTAATGAAGATTCCGGCTTTGGTACCGGACAACTTCCGGATAAAGAAGGACAGATGTACCATGTAGGCATTGATAATTTTTACCTGATCCCTACTGCCGAGGTACCAGTGACAAATATTTACAGGGATGTGATCCTGAGCGCTGAAGACCTTCCTGTCATGAACATTGCCTACACACCGTGCTTCAGGAGGGAAGCCGGTTCATGGGGCGCCCATGTAAGAGGGCTTAACAGGCTCCATCAGTTCGATAAGGTCGAAATTGTCCAGATTGCACATCCGGACAAATCATATAAGTCTCTTGAAGATATGGTGAACCACGTGGAGAGCCTGATTATCAAGCTTGACCTTCCATACCGTATATTAAAGCTCTGTGGCGGAGATATGTCATTCACTTCAGCCCTTACCTATGATTTCGAGGTCTGGTCAGCTGCTCAGAAAAGATGGCTGGAAGTCAGCTCTGTATCAAATTTTGAGTCTTTCCAGGCCAACAGGCTGAAATGCAGGTTTAAGGAAAAAGGCGATAAACAAACACGGCTTGTACATACACTTAACGGCAGTGCCCTCGCACTGCCAAGAATTGTGGCTGCATTGCTTGAGAACAATCAGAGCGAGGCCGGAATTAAAATCCCCGGGGTACTTGTACCCTACACGGGATTCGAGATAATAAATTAACCCCCCTGCCCCCCTAAAGGGGGGTTAAAACCCATAACTAACTGATATTCAGAGGGGTTTATAGCCCCCCTTTAGGGGGATAGGGGGGTAAAAAGAAGAATGGAGGATTCTACTCAATGGACAAAACCCGGCAATCCTATATTTATGCCTTGCTGGCCATACTCTTCTGGTCAACTGTCCCGACAGCCTTCAAGATCAGCCTGGGTGAGCTCAGTATTCTTCATATGCTGGCGATTGCAACCTTCACCTCAACAGCAGTCCTTTTCGTCATCCTCATATCAGGCAGGAAGATTGACCTGATCAAAAAGACCTCCCGCAAAGAACTCCTGCACTCAGCGCTTCTTGGACTTATTAATCCTTTTCTGTACTACCTGATCCTTCTGAAAGCATACCAGCTGCTCCCTGCACAGATAGCCCAGCCGCTGAATATGATCTGGCCGATAATTCTTGTATTTCTCTCAGTTCCGATACTCGGACAAAAAATAAAGAGCAAAAGCTTCATTTCTCTATTTATATGTTTTGCAGGAGTTTATATCATTTCTTCGCAGGGAAAATTGTTTGATAATGCCCATTCTGACCTGAAAGGTGTATTGCTTGCCACAGGCAGTTCGTTTTTCTGGGCATTTTATTTTATCCTGAATGTCAGGGACAAGAGGGACGAAGCTGTAAAGTTGTTTCTTAATTTCTTTTTTGGATCTGTTTACCTGATAATAGCAATGCTTGTGACAGGAGACTGGATTCCGGCAGGATCAGGCTTCAGGGGAATTGCTGCTGCGGTATATGTCGGCATTTTTGAAATGGGACTGACATTCTTTTTCTGGCTGAAAGCACTTCAGCTGGCACCTTCAACAGATAAGGTCAGCACCCTGGTATATCTTGCACCATTTCTTTCCCTGGTATTTGTACACTTTATCCTCCATGAACCCGTTTATTATACGACTCCTGTCGGTCTGGTTCTGATCGTTGCCGGAATTTGGATCCAGAACCGCAAGCCGGTAAAGGGATAAATTATTAACTTTGAATCCTTAAAAGCATAGAAAATTAATGAAGAAGTTACTTCCTCTCCTTCTGATAGTACTTACCTTATTAGGCTCATGCAAAAAAGATGAGCCTGATCCTATTACTACCGATGGTGTGCCAGCCATGGCCAGGGATACTCTGTATTATATAATGAAACAATGGTATTACTGGTTCAATTTGATGCCTGCAGTCGAAAGGATAAATTATCCAAATCCGTATGAACTCCTTGAAGCAATGAGATATAAAGAAATGGACAAATGGAGTTTTGTCGCCGATTATGATGAATTTATAGCTGAGATGGGAGGAACATTTGTAGGACATGGTTTCAGGATAGGCCTCGACAAATCATTGAACGCCAGAATTGCAATGATCTATAATAATTCTCCACTTTATCTGGAGGGAGTACGCCGCGGCTGGATAGTAAAAAAGATCAACGGATATGACATAGCACAGATACTGCTTGCAAATGACGGAGAGGCATATCAAAATGCTATAGGGCCATCAACAGCCGGTGTAACAAATGCATTCATTTTCCAGAAGCCGGACGGAACGGAAGTGACAATTTCTTCCACAAAACAAAGCTTTACTATTAATACCGTAATACTATATGATACCCTTCATCTTTCATCAGGGATAACAGGACATCTCGTTTTTGAATCTTTTATAGAACCATCAGAAGGTGAGCTGGAAACAGCTTTTGCTTTCTTCCAGGCAAATAATGTTAAGGATCTTATAGTTGATCTAAGGTATAATTCAGGAGGATACCTCTATATTGCACAACAGCTTGCAAGCTATATAGCAGGTAACTCGATAACTGGTACAACATTTGCCAAATTGTCCTACAATGCTAAATCTCAGTCAGCAAATAATACATTCGCATTTCAAAAAACTTCATATCCGCTTTCATTACCAAGACTTGCGGTAATAACCACCCGCCTCACAGCTTCTGCCAGTGAAGCTGTAATGAACGGACTGAAACCTCACCTTAATCTGATCAGTATTGGTGACACAACACTAGGAAAGCCCATGGGAATGAACGGGTGGATCTGCAAAAAGAAGTATTTCTTCTGGCCTGTTACTTTTAAAATTGTGAACTCAGCCAATGAAGGCGAGTATTATGACGGTATGGTTCCGACAAAAGTTGCAACGGATGATATCGCACATGATTTTGATGACCGTAATGAGGAGTGCCTTAAGGAAGCTATCTCATGGCTTCAGACAGGATCCTTCACAGGCAAGGGAGCTGAAAAATTCAGCCGTTATGCACAGTTCTCGGAAAAACCTTCCTGGATGAACAATGCTTTTGTAATCAGAAAATAATGCCTATCCAAAGAATAATCCTTGGCATCGACCCCGGGACAAATATTACAGGCTATGGTGTAATAAGGGCAACAGGCAATAGTCCTGAGCTTATTGCCATAGGTGCGATTGAATTATCGAAATTAGGCGACCATTACCTGAAGCTTAAGCATATTTTCGACAGGACGCTGGGGATAATTGAGGAATACCACCCGGATGAGCTGGCAATAGAGGCTCCTTTCTACGGCAAGAATGTCCAATCGATGTTGAAGCTTGGAAGGGCACAGGGAGCAGCCATAGCCGCTGCCCTTTCACGTTCGCTTCCGATTTATGAATATGCTCCGCGAAAAATAAAAATGTCAATAACAGGGCAGGGAGCAGCTTCCAAGGAACAGGTGGCCGCCATGTTGATGCATATTCTCAAATTTAAAGGAGAGTCAATCAAACTCGATGCAACAGATGGCCTTGCAGCTGCATTATGCCATTTTTATCAGACAGGGAATCCGCAGAGTAAAAAAGCTTACTCTGGCTGGAAAGATTTTATGAAGAAAAATCCGGGAAGGGTAAAATGATCCCGTTTTCATGCAGGGGCTACCGCCAATGCCACAACACTTACCCTTACTCCTTCTGTTTTAAGCAATTCGGTTGCACATGATTCAATGGTTGAGCCTGTAGTTATGACATCATCAACAAGCAGAACATGCTTCCCTCTAAGGTTTGCAACATCAGCAACACTGAAAATTCCTTCAACATTTGTCCATCGCTCGTATCTTGACTTTTTTGTCTGGGTGCTGCTGACTGTTATTCTTGATAGCAATAATTTATCGATTGGCAGGCCTGTGGCTTCAGAAAGACCTTGTGAAATAATATCGCTCTGATTAAATCCCCTGATCCGTTTTTTTGAAGGATGAAGAGGTACCGGAATTATAATATCAATATCATCGGTAAAATCTGAATTTTTAAGTGTCTCTCCGTAAATCCTGCCAAGCTCGTATCCTACATCCCTGATTCCCTTATATTTAAGATTATGTATGAGATTTCTAATACGGCTTCCCTTATTGTAAAATGAAAAAGCGGCGGCTTTCTCTATCCTGCATCTTCCCCAGAATAGTTTTTCTACAGGATTGTCCGGCTCAAGATGATAACCTGTTCTGGGAATTAAAATGTAACATTCCGTACATATGAGGTTTTCATTTCTTGAAAGATGATTTCCACAGGCATAGCAAAGCCTCGGAAAAAGAAGACTTATGAAATCGTCCCACAGATCATACAGATAACTCATGCAGCGAGCTGAATTATACTATAAAGATAATGGAAACAAATATTACAGGATTACTTTGCTGCTTATTTTTTCAGCGATTTCCTTAAACTCCTCCGGAGTAAATTTGAGCTTTGGATTTCTGAAGTTAATATCGTTCATGGTATCCATTGGAATAAGGTGAACATGAGCATGCGGCACTTCAATACCTACAACAGCTATGGCTATACGATTACAGGGGATCACAGATTTAATTGCTGCAGCCACTTTCTTTGAAAAAACCATCAGTCCTGCCAGCTGATCATCATCGAGATCAAAAACGTAATCCGTTTCCTGTTTGGGGACAACGAGTGTATGACCTGCTTTCAGGGGATTTATATCAAGAAAGGCAAAATACCTGTTATCTTCAGCGATCTTATAACAGGGTATCTCGCCCTTTATGATCTTTGAAAAAATAGTTGTCATAATGTATATATTACACAGAGATAGAAATAATCTCAATTGGTATTATCCCGGAAGGGACTTTGATTTTAATTATTTCGCCCACCGTTCTGCCCATTAGCCCCTGGGCAATCGGTGAACTGACGGCAATCTTGCCTAGCTTGAAATCAGCCTCGCTCTCAGGTACAAGCTGGTATTCCATCTCTTTGTTAGTCTGCTTATTCCTGATTCTTACCTTGTTTAATATCCTGACGGTTTTAGAGTCAATTTTGGATCCGTCTATTAATCTTGATCTTGAGATAATATCCTCAAGCCTGGCGATTTTCATCTCAAGCATGCCCTGTTCTTCCTTTGCTGCTGAATATTCTGCATTTTCAGTAAGATCCCCCTTATCCCTGGCATCAGATATCAGCCTGGCGATCATGGGTCTCTCATCAATCCTGAGTTTATCAAGCTCTTCTTTTAGCTTTTGAAGACCTTCTTCCGTTACGTATAAAATATCTGCCATTATTCTCCTAAGCAATGTAAAAAAGAGAAGAATCCCGGGGTTTCCGGAACTCTTCAATTACAAAAATAAAAAATTTTTAAAACAAAAACAAAAATATTACTGGAAATTAGTGATTTACATATGCTATCTGTACTTCTTTCCTGCTTTTTTGGTCCTCGCCGTACTGTTTTTCTTCTTGTCCTTGTACCGGGCATCTGCATCCTTGACATTCTGCTTCATACGCTCCTGAACTTCAGGCGTTTGTATTTCGATTGACCTTTTCTGGTTCTCCTTAATATATTTTTCCGAATCCTTTTTCCGCTTCTTATCCTTTGCATCTGCCGCTTTTTGAGCTTTTTCAGCACTCACAGGCCTTTTTATTTTAGCCTTCTTTTTCCGTGATTGCGGAGCATTGACCATTTCACTTCCATTCCCTGAAACATTCCCATTGATAACCGGATATGCATTGCATACTGAAACAGCCAGGATAAAAACCAGCATTGCAAGCAGATACTTAAAGGCTGACAATCGATTCATTTTATTGTAATTATAATAATCAGTAACAAGTATCGTTACTTATCCCGGGGTTAATGCTAATTTTGTACCATAATTTTCCCGGGATGGCAACAGGATCAAAAATAAGATATTTTTTTATTTCTTCAGCCATTGTTTTTTTACTCGTTTCATGCGAGAGAAACAAGAATGATGTTATTCCTGATGAATATATAGAATTCACAATTGACATTCTTGACTATCCTTCTCTTGAAACTTTAACCGGCTCTGTTATTGTAGATGCGAATGACATGAAGATCATTGACAGGAAATATGCCGGAGGATTTGATGGAAATGGCATTATCATTTACAGGTCTATGCAGGAAGAATTTAATGCATATGACCGTACATGTCCTCATGATTATGCCATCAGCGAACTCAGCATAAAAGTGAATGTTGACTTTACCCAGGCAATCTGCCCTAAATGCAGCACCTATTATGAGCTTTTCTCATTCGGAACGCCATCTTCAGGCCCCGGACAATACCCTTTGAAAAATTACAGAACCAGTTTCGACGGAAGGTACCTGAGGGTTTGGAATAATTACTAGAGAACATGTACCCATCCCCCAACCCCCTTCCCTACTTCGTAAGGAAGGGGGCTTAATTTATTGTATATCAAATAATTATCCCCCTCCTTGCGCAAGCAGGGAGGGGGATGAAGGGGGTGGGTACGTGTACATTAGTATCTGTAATGCTCTGGCTTATACGGTCCTTCCTTAGGAACTCCGATATAATCAGACTGTTCCTTAGTGAGCTTTGTAAGCTTCACTCCAAGCTGGTCAAGATGAAGTCTTGCAACCTCTTCATCAAGATGTTTTGTAATCCTGTAAACGCCGATCTTATATTCATTCTTCCAGAGATCCAGCTGAGCAAGCGTCTGATTGCTGAAAGAGTTGCTCATGACAAATGAAGGATGCCCTGTTGCACAACCAAGGTTCACCAGTCTCCCCTCTGCAAGGATAAAAACAGCATGCCCGTCAGGGAATAAATATTTATCCACCTGCGGCTTAATATTGATCTTCTCAACACCTTTAAGGGCATTAAGGGCATCAATCTGGATCTCGTTGTCAAAATGGCCTATATTGCACACAATTGCCTGATCTTTCATTTTCTTCAGGTACTCAACAGTTATGATATCCCTGTTCCCGGTAGCTGTGACAAAAATATTCCCTTCAGCCAGAGTATCTTCAACAGTCTTTACTTCAAAGCCTTCCATAGATGCCTGAAGGGCACAGATCGGATCAATTTCCGTAACTATGACCCTGGCGCCGTAGGCTCTCATTGATTTTGCACAACCCTTTCCTACATCACCATATCCGCAAACAACTACCACCTTGCCTGCAATCATCACATCAGTAGCTCTTTTAATACCATCTGCCAGAGATTCCCTGCATCCGTAAAGATTATCGAATTTGGATTTTGTCACTGAATCATTGACATTTATTGCAGGAACCAGCAATTCATTGTTATCAAGCATCTGGTATAACCTGTGAACTCCTGTGGTTGTCTCTTCCGATATCCCTTTAAGCTCACTGACGGTCCGGTGCCATTTACCGGGTTCATCAGCCAGCAGGTTTTTCAACGTGGAAAGAATTACCGCCTCTTCATGGTTCTCCGGTTTTTTATTCAGGATACCGGGATCATTTTCTGCCTTATAGCCCAGATGAACAAGGAGAGATGCATCACCGCCGTCATCTACAATCAGGTTCGGACCTTTGCCTCCCGGAAATGAGAGTGCCTGGGCGGTACACCACCAGTATTCCTCAAGAGATTCTCCTTTCCAGGCAAATACCGGGGTACCACTTTTGGCAATTGCTGCAGCCGCATGATCCTGGGTTGAAAAAATATTACAGCTTGCCCAGCGCACATCAGCACCAAGCTCTGCAAGAGTTTCTATGAGTACTGCAGTCTGGATCGTCATGTGAAGCGATCCTGTGATGCGAGCTCCCTTAAGCGGCTTTTCAATGGAGTATTTCTTCATTATAGCCAGAAGACCCGGCATTTCTTTTTCTGCTATCTCTATTTCCTTTCTGCCAAACTCGGCAAGGGAAATGTCTTTGACCTTGTATTGCATTTTATCTATTACTAAATTTATAATGTTACCTGCTTAAAGAGCGCAAAGTTAAAAAAAACAATCTTAATTCATCCAAGCAATTCCATGGCTCTCTTTCTGTCCTTTTCCATCTGCCCGGCGAGCTGCTCTGTACTATCAAATTTCTTCTCGTCCCTTAGACGGAACCTGAAAATAATTTCAATACTCTTTCCGTAAATATCTTTCTTAAAATTGAAAATATTGACCTCAACTGATCTTGAATCGGCTTTCTTGCTTACCGTGGGATTATTCCCTATACTCAGCATCCCCGCCAGCTTCATATTATCTATTTGAACCTCAACAGCATAGACTCCATCACCCGGTACAAGCTTATGCTTTTCACCGGGCATGATGTTGGCTGTGGGGTATCCTATCTGTCTACCGATCTTCCTGCCTTCAATAACCATCCCCTTTAATGAATAATTATATCCGAGCCAACTGTTAGCATCATCGATTTTCCCTTTCAGCAGAGCCTCACGTATCATTGATGAGCTTATTATGCCCTCAGGGATTTTAAAACCCTGTACCTGCTCTACTATAAAGCCAGAGGATACAGCACAACTTTCTATTGTCTTATAATCTCCTTCTCCCTGATATCCGAAATGATGATCATGCCCGATTATGAGATATCTTGTCCTGACCTCTCGAACAAGTATTTTTTTTATGAAATCATATGCTGATATTTTGCTGAACTGCTCGGTGAAATTAATAATTATCAGATGGTCAATACCTGTTTTTTCAAGCAGGTTTTGCTTCTCTACCATGGTCGAAAGAAAGGAGATCTCCTTACTGTTCCCTTCAATCACAATCCTGGGATGAGGGTTAAAAGTTATGACGACAGATTCTCCGTTGACTTCACGGGTACGCGAGACAAGGCAATCAAGCAGAGCCCTGTGTCCCAGATGTACCCCGTCAAAGATCCCCAGAGTTACCACAGGATTGACAAGTTTAAGATTCTTATATCCCTCATGAATAATCATTGCATGCTGCTATTAATGCAAAATTAGCAAAGCGCCGGGAAATGCTATAAAATAATGATTTTGTTTTTGTACTTTTATCGGCAGATACCCAATTATCAAGCAAGATGAGTACCGGGAAGTTTTACACTGCCGATCCCTGGCTGAAGCCATTTACTGGTATTATTGATGATCGTATCAACAAATGTCAGCTTAAAGAAAAGCAGCTTGCCGGCAATTCGACACTGTGTAATTTTGCGCTTGGACATTTTTATTACGGAATCCACCGGACAGCAGAAAACTGGATCTTCAGGGAATGGGCACCCAATGCGACTGATATTTTTTTAACCGGCATCTTTAACGGATGGAAAGAAAAACCGGAGTATAGAATGCAAAAGATAAACCAGAACGGGGACTGGGAGATAACTCTTCCGTTAAAAGCCCTGAATCATGGAGATCTCTTTAAACTGTCAGTTCACTGGCCGGGAGGAAAGGGTGAACGCATACCATCTTACGCAACAAGGCTGGTTCAGGATGACAGGACCAAAATATTTTCTGCGCAGATATGGAATCCGGATGAGCCTTATAAATGGCAGATCCCGGATTTCAGACCTGAAGTAACGACACCTGTCATTTATGAAGCGCATGTTGGAATGGCAACGCAGGAGGAAAAGACAGGGACATATCGTGAATTCGCAGAAAATGTCATCCCAATGATTGCCAGGGCCGGGTACAATACCATCCAGCTGATGGCTATTCAGGAACATCCTTTTTACGGATCCTTCGGTTATCATGTCTCCAGCTTCTTTGCAGCTTCATCAAGGTTTGGAACACCTGAGGATCTCAAACAGCTTATTGATAAAGCCCATATGGCAGGACTGAGGGTCATAATGGACCTTGTTCATTCCCACTCAGTAAAGAATACAAATGAAGGACTTGGCCTTTTTGACGGATCGCCAGGACAATATTTCCACACAAATGAACGCAGGAACCATATAGCCTGGGATTCACTGTGCTTTGACTATGGCAAGGATAATGTGATCCACTTTCTTTTATCAAATTGCCGTTACTGGCTCGAGGAGTACAGGTTCGATGGCTTCAGATTTGATGGTATAACAAGCATGATCTATTATGACCATGGCCTTGGCAAGAATTTTACCTCGTATAACGAGTATTTTAACGGAGGGCAGGATGTTGATGCCCTGATCTATCTCTACCTGGCAAATAAATTGATCCATGAATTCAAGCCAGGGGCAATGACAATTGCAGAAGAGATGAGTGGGATGCCCGGACTTGCTGCTGAAACATCAAAAAAAGGTTTCGGATTTGATTACCGGTTATCGATGGGCGTTCCCGATTTCTGGATAAAACTCGTTAAAGAGGTCGTTGATGAAAACTGGGATATGGGCAAGCTCATACATGAACTTACACAGCACAGGCCTGAAGAGAGGGTCATATCATATTGCGAATCGCACGACCAGGCGCTCGTCGGTGATAAAACGCTTATTTTCAGGATGATCGACGCTGAGATGTATACAGGAATGACTAAGTGGCATCATAGTCTTACCGTTGACCGCGGAATAGCTCTCCATAAAATGATCAGGCTGTTGACTTTCAGCACATCGGCCGGCGGTTACCTGAATTTTATGGGAAATGAGTTCGGCCATCCGGAATGGATCGACTTCCCTCGTGAAGGGAATAACTGGAGTTATAAATATGCCCGCAGGCAATGGTATCTCGTTGAAAACAAAGATCTTAAATATCAATTCCTGGCGCAATTCGACAGGCAGATGGTGAAGCTGCATCATGACTTCAGGGTACTCGACATTCCTTCCGTTTTCAGAATTTATGAAAACGATCACGATAAGGTGATTGCATTCTCAAGAGGTGATCTGTTATTCGTGTTCAACTTCCATCCCCAGGCTTCCTTTACAGATTACGGGATACCGGTTAAAGGCAAGTATAAAATAATAGTTGATACTGATGATCCTGAATTTGGAGGATTTGATAGTGTTGACAGATCCGCAATCTATACTTCCATCAAAAAAGCAGAAAGACACGGTGTTAATGTGCCCTTCTATCTTTATCTGTATCTGCCTTCCAGAACAGCCCTCGTTTTTAAAAAGGAACCTATCAGAAAGGCAACTGATATTTAATCAATCCAGCGGAGCAGATAGAAATCCTGCTTGTGCGGAAGATCTTTATGTTTAGGATAGATCCTTATGCCATAGAAGA
Source organism: Bacteroidia bacterium (assembly GCA_026391215.1). Lineage (GTDB taxonomy): Bacteria > Bacteroidota > Bacteroidia > Bacteroidales > VadinHA17 > LD21. The sequence continues at coordinate 4,174 of JAPLDX010000040.1, read as the reverse complement.
ATGTCCCTGCCTTTTCAGGGACCATATTAGCTCTGTAGAAGCACTTACCGCTCTTGCTGCTTACTAATGCAAAATCTTTACTGCCTACAAATTCATGTTCCCCCTGCTTGCTCATATGAGTAATTACATATTCTACACCGACATTTTCCTTTGGTATCTTCTTGATATTCAGTGCAATTTCAGCTTTGTAATCGTGTCCTGAATGATAAATGTTCTCTTCAGGTTTTTCAAAGCTGTAATTCAATACCTCGATATTATCCCATTCTTCAAGCATGGTCTTCTTCCAGGCAGCAAGCTCCTTGGCTTTTTCGAAATTGTTTGCTATGAGGTATTTGCTGCGTGTAAATAGCTTTGAATAGTATTTATCATAATAATCGTCGAGTTGCCGTTTCATAGTGAATTCCGGTGCGATTTTTACCATAGTATTTTTGACAAGGCTGATCCATTCCACAGGAATTCCCTGGTTGTCAAATGAATAATATGCGGGGATAATCTCATATTCCAGCATATTATAAATTGTTTCAGCATCAACATCATCCTGAAGATCCTGGTTTGTGAAGGTTCTTTTCTTCGGAAGCGCCCAGCCGGCAAAAGCCCTGTAGCCTTCAACCCACCAACCGTCGAGTACACTGAAATGTATGGTCCCGTTCATCACACCTTTTTCGCCGCTGGTGCCTGAGGCCTCCAATGGTCTTGTCGGTGTATTCAGCCATATATCAACACCTCTGACCAGATATTTTGCCAGCTCAATATCATAGTTTTCAAGGAATATCACCTTGCCGGCAAACTTGGGCATCTGGGATATTTCAAATATCCTTTTTATGAGATCCTTCCCTCCTCCGTCATGCGGGTGGGCTTTACCTGCATATATGAACTGAACCGGCTTATCAGGGTTATTCACAATACGGTCAAGCCTGTCAAGATCCCTGAATAAAAGGGACGCTCTCTTATAGGTGGCAAATCGTCGTGCAAAGCCGATAGTCAATGCTTTTTCATCAAGATGACTGCTTATGTTGAGGAGCGTACGCGGACTTACGTGTTTTTCAATCATATCGGTCTGAAGCCTTTTCCTGATGTTCGAAAAGAGGTTCTTCTTGAGTTCTTTTTTTATCTCGTAAATCCTTTTATCATCTATTGTGTATAGCTTTTCCCACAAACTCCTGTCAGTCTGGTCAAAATTTATTTTCCCGGTAAGCTCCCTATATACCTCTTTCCATTCAGGGGCAGTCCAGGTCGGATGGTGAACCCCGTTTGTAACATATCCGATAAACAGCTCATCTTTCAGATAACCTGGCCATAATTTATTAAACATCCCCTGGCTTACCTCTCCATGCAGCTTGCTGACCCCGTTTACTTCCTGAGACATCCTGGTTGCCAGGAAGCTCATATTGAATTTCCTGTCGACATCACCTTCACATCTGCCGAGAGCTGTCAGTTCATCCCATGTAATATTAAGCCTGCCGCTGTAATGGGAAATATATTTTCTTAGCAAATCCTCATCAAATGCATCATGCCCGGCTGGAACTGGTGTATGGGTCGTAAAGAGTGTAGAAGCCCTTACAGCTTCAAGAGCCTGTTTAAAAGTAAGATGGTGCTCCTCGATCATTGTCCTTAGCCTTTCAAGGCTTATAAAAGCTGAGTGGCCTTCATTACTATGGTAGATATCGGGGTTCAATTCCATTGCAGCCAGAGCTCTTATTCCTCCGATTCCTAAAATAAGCTCCTGGCGCAGCCTGTTTTCAATATCACCGCCATACAAATGATGCGTTACTGCGCGGTCCTCGGGTACGTTATCATCAAAATCGGTATCAAGAAGCACAAGCCGGACTTTTCCAACCATGGCTTCCCATACCCGTATTTTTACAGTTCTTCCCGGCCATGCCAGGGACACGTTCAGATGATTGCCATCTTTATCCTTTACGGGATTTATTGGCAGCCGTGAAAAGTCCTCAGCTTCATAGACTTCCAGCTGTTCTCCTTTAGGTCCCAGCTTTTGCCTGAAATAACCGTACCGGTAAAGTAATCCAATCCCGGTGATATTTATGTTTGAATCGCTTGCCTCCTTGAGATAGTCACCTGCAAGAAGTCCGAGGCCTCCTGAATATATTTTCAGGCAGGGATGTATTCCAAACTCCATGCTGAAATAAGCAATTGATGGTTTTTCAGGATCAGCAGGACGGTTCAGGTATTCCCTGAAATCTTTATCTATTTTTTCGAGATCAGCAACAAATTCCTCATCATCCTCGAGAACAAGAAGCCTTTTATAATCAATCTTTTCAAGAAGCAGTTTAGGATTATGCTTTACATCTTCCCAGAGCGAGGGATCCATCCTTTTGAATAATGATTCAGCTTCTGTATCCCATGACCACCACAGATTATTTGCAAGAGATTTAAGTGATGCCAGTTTTTCCGGGACATCGCTCTGAACATAAATATCTTTCCATACAGGTACCTGGTGGGGTTTCCTTACAGGTACTCCTGCCGCTTCGACAAACCTGATAAATTCTCTTGGCTCTTCTCTCCTGACACTGCTATGATCGAATGCAATTTCATAAGCCTTGAAATAATATTCCACAAGGCTGTCCCACATTGCTATCCTCGAAATTTCATGAGCTTTTTTCCTGGCTTCCTTAATCTCAATGTCAGAGAGGCCGATGAACATTGATATAAAATCCTTTATTTCTGTAACGACTTTATTTTCATTATCGTCAGTTCTTTCTATCACTGCGATACCGTTTCCCGGTTCCTTGAAATAATCGCGCACCCAAAGCCCGAAACCTGAGAGTGAGGTTGTAACAGTAGGAATTGAGAACATAAGGCTCTCAAGGGGGGTATATCCCCATGGCTCATAATATGAAGGGAATACGGAGAGATCAAAACCAATAAGAAGATCATAATACGGCATGTTGAATATACCGTCGTTCCCGTTCAGGTAGGAAGGTGCAAAGATTATCTTGACTTTTGATTTCTGATCATTGCGGAGACTATTGGTATTAATTCTCTGCAGTACCGGATCGGTTCCAGGATAATGAAGGCTGTGGGTCAGGTACCTGTCACCTCCGTTAGCAGGTCCATTATTATACAGAATATCAATCAGATCCTGACGGGGGCCTTTATGATACGCAGGCATCAGTATGAAGGCAACACATTCTTTTTCTATGTTGTCTTTCCTGTTCAGCTGTCCGAGCGAATCAATAAAAATATCAATCCCTTTGTTCCGGAATTCATATCTCCCGCTGTTGGCAACAAGCATGCAATTTTCTGACAGCTTATAGCCAAGGATTGCCTCTGCAACGCTTATCAGTTTCGCTCTGGCGGCCTTCCTTTTCTCATCAAAGATCTCAGCCGGAGGAACAAATGAATCTTCAAAACCGTTTGGAGTGACAATATCAACATCCTTACCGAGGAAATGGCTGCACTCCTTTGATGTTATTCCGCTGACAGTTGTAAAAACATCTGCTACGGAAGCTGAAATTTTTTCAAGCGATTGTTTTGCAATAACATTAAATTCACGTGCTACCGCTCCCGGATTATACTCTTTCATTTTCCCGTACAGGGGCCTGTTGTTGCCGGCAACGCATCTGCCTAGAACGGTGGCATGGGTTGTAAATGAAGTGGCTATCCACGGAGCCTGTTTTTCGAGATATAATATTCCTGTTCCGGTCATCCACTCATGGAACTGCGCAATAATATTGATCGGTTTCCCGGCAATATTCCACCTCCCTGTTTTAACTCTTAATCCTTCTGATTCCGCCCTTCCTTTCCACTCGGCATATAATGAATCATCCTGCATGAATTCCGGGTTCTTGGCATCCTCTCTCCATACATCCGGACCGATGAGTATGAAATTGTCACCAAGTTCGTCAACTATGTTCAGGGCTTTGGTTGATATGACAGTATGAATTCCCCCTACTTTATTGCATACTTCCCAACTGGTTTCGAAAATAAAATCAGCCTTCATTTATATTTGCTTATTTAGATATGTATCTCAGATAATCTATTTCTTGGCTTTTTTTACTCCTGATTTTGAAGTGGGTTTCCTTGCTGTCGTTTTCTTAAACGTTTTTTTCTTAGCTGTCGTTTTCTTAGCTGTCGTTTTCACTGAAGAGGACCTGGAAGATGTACTTTTCTTCACTGTTCTTGTTTTTTTCTTTGCAGTTTCTGAAGACGCAGC